>NZ_JBEPKL010000018.1:0-81514 GCF_040544655.1 Sphingomonas sp. 1185 | reverse complement strand
CCTGATCCCCATTATCCGCTCCGCGTCACAACACGGATGCTTATGAAGCACTGGTCAGCGCGTTTGGAAATCCTGAATGTCGATCCAACCTAGTTGCCGCTGGACCGCAATCTCTGAGCGGCTATGCTTAGGCTTTTAGCCATTCGTCGTCACGCATTGTTGCCGCTGGACCGCAATCTCTGAGCGGCTATGCTTAACAGCGGCATCGCTTGGGTTCGACGGATGTTGCCGCTGGACCGCAATCTCTGAGCGGCTATGCTTTCTCGGGCGACTATTTGAGCGGTGCGTTGTTGCCGCTGGACCGCAATCTCTGAGCGGCTATGCTAGGTGCCTTCCGCTGGCGGAATGCAGGATGGTTGCCGCTGGACCGCAATCTCTGAGCGGCTATGCTCTGGGGCGTCACCCAGATCGCGGACGAGCTGTTGCCGCTGGACCGCAATCTCTGAGCGGCTATGCTCATCCGGGACGAACGGCTGTGCTTCTACAAGTTGCCGCTGGACCGCAATCTCTGAGCGGCTATGCTGCTGACCGTGCCGCGCAATTCGCGCTGGCAGTTGCCGCTGGACCGCAATCTCTGAGCGGCTATGCTGACACGGCCGATGCGTTCTATGGCGACGCAGTTGCCGCTGGACCGCAATCTCTGAGCGGCTATGCTGCCGCTGAAGCCGCCGACTATATCCCGCAAGTTGCCGCTGGACCGCAATCTCTGAGCGGCTATGCTCTCCATGACGCTTTCCAGATCGGCCTCTGAGTTGCCGCTGGACCGCAATCTCTGAGCGGCTATGCTTTGCAGGCGCTCGGCCATGAACGGCCGGGCGTTGCCGCTGGACCGCAATCTCTGAGCGGCTATGCTGTTCGGCCGCCTTCTCGGATCGCACGACGAGTTGCCGCTGGACCGCAATCTCTGAGCGGCTATGCTCGTAGCGGGAGCGCCGTCTACGTATCTAATGTTGCCGCTGGACCGCAATCTCTGAGCGGCTATGCTCCATTTCTACCTGTTGGATGATTTCGTTATGTTGCCGCTGGACCGCAATCTCTGAGCGGCTATGCTCTCGATGTCGCGGACCAGGCCGTCGGTCATGTTGCCGCTGGACCGCAATCTCTGAGCGGCTATGCTACGATGGACAAGTGGCGGGGCCAGTCGATTGTTGCCGCTGGACCGCAATCTCTGAGCGGCTATGCTTTATACTGCTTGTATGCGTCGGTTAGTTCAGTTGCCGCTGGACCGCAATCTCTGAGCGGCTATGCTAATAACCCTAAGAGGCACCTACCGCTTCTTGTTGCCGCTGGACCGCAATCTCTGAGCGGCTATGCTCGAGCAACAGTGGGATCGTGCAAGTATATCGTTGCCGCTGGACCGCAATCTCTGAGCGGCTATGCTTCGAGACATTGCAGTCTCAATTGATCCCCAGTTGCCGCTGGACCGCAATCTCTGAGCGGCTATGCTACCGAATGATCGGCATCAAGTGGGACGGCGGTTGCCGCTGGACCGCAATCTCTGAGCGGCTATGCTACATTTGAATGTACGTCGCGTTGCGGTCTTGTTGCCGCTGGACCGCAATCTCTGAGCGGCTATGCTGGATGGTGGGATATCGTGTTGATCCGCAACGACGAAATCGCCCATCCGGCATAGTCAAACCGTCCGCGAATCATCAGAACAGGGCCAACTGATCGGGGTTTTTTCGCGGCTGTCGACGGGACTGGCCGGCGAAGCGGATGATGTTTTCATATTGGCGGTCGGTAAAGCTCAAGATGTGGACCTCTCCCTTGTCGGGCAGATGGGCCTCGATACGACGCAGATAGGCCTCCATCTGTTCCTTGCCGCTGCAAAAGCGGGCATAGACCGAAAACTGGCTTTTCTCGAATCCTTCGTCGAGCAGATATTCGCGGAACCTGGTCGCCGCGCGGGCCTCCGACTTGGTGGTCACGGGCAGGTCGAACATCACGAAGATCCACATCAGCCGATATCCCGACAATTGCCCGATGCCTGGCGATCCCATGGTCATCGGACCAGGCCGTCCAGCCCGGCCAGCTCCAGCGCGGAGGGCGGCAGGGGCAGGATCAGGTCCGCGGCTCGCCCGGTCTGAAAGCTGCGCGCCAGCGTCTGGGCGACGCGCTGGATGGCGAGCCAGACGGTGGTGATCCCGTCGTCCAGCATCAGGTCGACCGCGATCAGCCCGGCATAGGCGCGCTTGGCCTCGGGCGTGACGCGGGTGATGTCGCGCGCAATCAGCCTCAGGGTCAGCGCATCGACCAGCGCGCGAAACGGCTCGATCACGTCGTCGGCCAGCGCCAGCGGATTGCCGCGATGCGCATGGTGCACTCCGATCGACGGATGCAGCCCCGCCGCGACCACCGCGCGGGCACAGGTCGCGCGCATCACCGCATAGCCATAGTTGAGCAGCGCATTGGCGCCGTCCGCATCCCGGTCGCGACGAAAGGTCTCGCCCATCAGCAGCGGCCAGTATCGCCGCGCCGCCTGTGCCTCGACATTTTCGGGGTCGCCCGACCCGACCTTGCGCGCCAGATGGTCGAAGGCGGTGGCGGAGTGTCCGTTGGCGGCCAGCACCGCGCCTTGCCAGCGGATCTTGGCGACAACCAGCGCGCGCCACAGTTGCTTCGACAGCGGCCGACCGGCCTCCCATTGCGCGCGCATCCGGCCGTTCTGCGCATGATGACCGGCGATCGGCAGGCAGATGGCGGCGGGGCTGTGATTGGCGCCGCATAGCAGCAGGACCGCGCCCCGCTCGGCCAGCGCGACGATCAGGTTGGTCGACCAGGTGATGCCATGCGCATGGACGATGACGGCGCCGACATCGTCGAGCGGCACGCGGCCGACCTCGACCCGATCCTCCGAGACGATCAGGAAGCCGCGATGGGCGGACAGATGCCGGTTGTCGGTGGCGATATCGACGATCCGTTCCAGCCCCATCGCGGCGCGCGTCCCTCAGTCGGCCGGCGCGGCGCGGGGGCGGGTGCGCCTTACGGTCTTGCGGGCAGGAAAGCCGGGGTCGAGCACGCGGCCGAGTTCGTCGATGCGCACCTGCCGGGCCCGAAGCTTCTTGAGGCCGCCAGCCGTCGGTGCGGAATATTTGAAAGGATCTTCGTCATTGGCGGTTGCGTCACGCCGCTTCAGATCGCCCGCCTCCTGCGGAGCCGCCAGCGTCACCTGACCATTCTGGCCGAATTTGACGACACGCATCAGTCGCCGTTCGCCGCCATCCGGTTCGATAGCGATGATGTCATTCTGCTGAAGGCTGAGAACCCGTTTGGCGGCGGGGTGGGGGCGGGCGGAGGCGCCGGACTGATGCGCGTCGAACATCGAGATGATGCTGCTCTGTTCACGGGCATCGGGATCGTGCCAGCGGGTAAGCCACTTCCCGTCGGGCATCTCCCACACGTCGTACCGGTAATTGCTGTCGCCCTTATAGCCCTTGTACGCGCGGCCATCGCGGTCGCGGATCGGGATGATGGTCAGGGGCTCGGTCACGCGCACCCGGCGGATGCCGCGGTAGAGCAGGGGGCCCAGTTCGCCGAAGCGCGCCATGCGGGCCTCGAACGCCTTGCCGTCATGCCCCTGGGTGAATTCGGCCAGCGCCGTTCGCAGCAGCGGATCGCGGACCCGGACGATATCGGCGGGCTTCCTGATCGCGCCCAGCGGCACGCGCCGGACGACGATGCTGTTGCCCTTGGCATCCGTCTCGCCCGTCAGGCCATAGGCGGTGTCGTTGTGCAGCCGCCCGGCGGTCTGGTCGCGACCGGGACGCAGGCCCGCCTTGGACACCGTGCCGTGATCGGGGCGGTGCGACACGATGATGCGGTTGACCGCCGCGCGCAGATCGTCGCGAAAGCCGTCCCATGGCGCGGGGACATGGATGCGCTCGCGCCCTTCGCTGCCCTCCTGACCCGAAGCGCGGGCGATGGCGTTCAGCATGCCCCGGTCGACGATCGCGACCACGACCGCGTCGATGGCGTGATGGCGATGATCGAGCCGGTTCTTGGGCTGGTCCGCGCCGCCGCCGAAATTATGGTCGGGCAGCAGATCGTTCAGCCCCAGCTTGCGCCGGATCATCTCGGTCAGGCGGCCGGGCGATTCCCAGACGGGGTTCGATCCCTCCCCGCGGCCGGGATAGAGCGAGGTCAGATATTCGCGCGCCAGCCGCCCCAGATACTGGGTGTCGACCAGATGCCGCGCCAGGAAGCCGCCATCCTGCGCGAAACGCTGCATCGCATCGGGTTCGAATCGCCAGCGTTTGGCCTTGGGTAGCCGAGAGGCGCGTTCGGCGATCCCCGGCCAGCGATCGGTGTGACCCCAGGCCTCATAGGGGGAGCGGCGGCGCTTCTCGCGGTTGGCCTCGCGCAGGCAGAGCAGCTTGTTGCCGTTCGAATCGTCCAGCGTCTCGGCAAAGGGCAGGATGTGATCGACCTCGACCTGGGCGGAGAACAGCATGTCGATCGAAATCTGTTCGCCGGTATAGATGCAGCGGCGATCGAGCACATTGCCCGGATTGAGTTCCTCCCACAGCTTCAGAAGCGCGCGGTTCGCGCCGCTGTCACGCTGGCGGATCTCCTCCAGCTTGCGGGACCGCCCCTCGGCGGCGAGGCGGTTCTCGGCATTTTCGCGGTTGCGCCGCTTCTTTTCCTCGTCGGTCAGCTTCAGTTCGCGGGCGAGTTCGACCGCAATTTCGTCGGGCGGGCCATAGGCGCGGATCAGGCGGTTCACGACATGGCGAAGCTGGTTCAGCCCGATATGCACCGTGGGGTTGGTCAGGCGGCCGATCCGCATCTCCTCGGGATCGGTCGGCTCGGCGGTGCCCGGCATGATATGCCGTTCCAGCGCGACGCCGTAATAGGGCAGTTCGCTGACCTCCCTATCGGCGTCGTCGCGGCGGAAATCGCTGTGATGGCCGAGGCCCGATCTCTGCACCGCCTCGCTATAGACCAGGACCCGGCCATCCTCGGTCCGGTCGTGGAGCAGCGAATCGATCAGCGTCGTCGTCGCGGTCGGCCCGAAGCGGCCATGCCCGTCCGGCAAGCGCGCGCCCAGCACCGCCCGTGCCTCGTCCTCCGAAAGCCCATGGGTCTGCCGCAGCCAGTCCGCGAACGCCGCCTCGTCGCGCTCGCTCTCGACCGCCGTCAGCCGCTGCACCACCTCCCATTGCGCCTCGATCGACAGATGCGCCCAGCGTGTCCCGAACCGCTTCGTGGCGCCCAGTTCGGCGGCGACCTCGTCGCCCTTCAATTCGGTGCGGTTCTCGCTCTCCTTGTTGAAACGGTCGGCGGGGTCGAGCTTCAGCTGCTTGCGCAGGGCGGCGAAGCTCATCTTCGCGCGCGTCTTGAGCGCCAGGAACAGCACATCGCGCTGCTCGGGCGTCAACCGCTGCGCGATCTCGCCCGCCCGCACGATCGTCAGCGCATTGATCTCCTCGAGCAGGCGGCGCTTCTGGAACAGCGGATGCGCCTTGGCCAGCCGCGTCTCGCCGGGGACCAGCGTACATTGCCCGACCGGCGGGGCCTTGAGCGGGCGCTGGTGAAAGATGATCTCGTACAGCCGGTCATGGACCTCGCGCGTCAGCACGGTCGGATGATGCGGCGCCTGTGCCGCCCAGATCTCGGCGAACTCCTCGGCGATCAGCGCGCGCGAGGGGTAGAAGTCATAGCCGTCGCCCTTGGCCCCCTCGCCGGTTTCGGGGCGCAGCCGGGTGCGGACCGAGGGGATATGGTTGGCATCCTCCGCCGCCTGACGTCGTCGATGGAGAAATTCGCCCAGCGTCCGGGCATCGCTGTCCCGCATCTGCCGGGTCAGCCGGTCGACGCCGACCGCGATCTTGCCCGCCTCGTCATCCTGGCCGCGATCGGTCTTGCGGTTGGACTGGAAACCGCGTCGCTGGTTGAGGTGGAACAGCGCGCGGCCCAGCTCGAACGGGGACAGCGCCTCATCCAGCGCGCGGGCGCGCAGGGCATAGGGGTCCTCGACCGCGAGCCTCTGTCGCTCGGCCTGGTCGGCGGGGAAAAGCCCGTCGCGAATCAGATATTTGATGAGCGCGGCCTGACGCTGCTTGAATCGGTCGCGCCGCCGCCGCATCGCGCGGGCGGCGCGGCGGTCGACGGCCAGCGAGGCGCCCGATTTGGGATCGCGCCCGTCGCTGAAGATTCGCGATCCCATGGCGAGGATGCCGTCGGGATCGCCCGCGCCGTCCAGGTGCAGCGCGGCCCAGCCCAGCGAATTCGCGCCCAAATCCAGTCCCAGTCGCCAGCCCATCTGCTCCCCCGCCCATCTGTTCGTTCGGCCGAATGATGGACGCGTTTATCTTGGGAGGAAAGTCCCTGGGTGGAAACCGGAAGATGGTTCGTTCCGGCGGTAAATCGCACTTGACCGACGCCGTGAAATCGCAAAGACTGCGGGCCTCAGAGATTGCGGTACTGGCGGCTAACAAGCAGTCATGTCTGCACCAGATAAGGCCAGCGCTACGGCGCTGGCTTTTTTCTTGTCCGGCGTTGGTGATGTCGCATGGAAAAGGGCGACGGAGCATTCGCCCCGCCGCCCTTGACTGTTCATGCGTACAGGCGCGGAAACTTACGCTTCCGCCTGGTCGCCATAATTGGCCAGTTCGTCGCCCATGATGCGGGTGACGTGCAGGACGTTGGTCGATCCCGGCGTGCGGAAGGGGACGCCCGCCATCAGCACGACCTGGTTGCCCGCCTCGGCGATGCCGTGGCGCAGCGCCATGCGCTTGGACTTGGCGACCATCTCCTCGAACGACTCGACGTCGCGGGTATGGACCGCATGCGTTCCCCAGAGCAGGCCCAGGCGGCGCGCCGTTTCCAGCTGCGGCGTCAGGACCAGGATCGGCACGGAGGGCCGCTCGCGCGCGACGCGGCGCGCGGTCGAGCCGCTGGAGGTGAAGCAGATGATCGCCTTGGACGACACGGTGCGCGAGATGCCCGCCGCCGCCGCCGCCAGCGCGTCGGCGGTGGTCGGGTCGGGGGTCATCGCGGTGAAGTGGACGCGGTCGCCATGACCGGGATCGTTTTCCACCGACACGCCGATCGCGTTCATCATCGCGACCGATTCGACCGGCCAGGCGCCCGCCGCCGACTCGGCCGACAGCATGATCGCATCGGCGCCGTCATAGATGGCGGTCGCCACGTCCGACACCTCGGCGCGGGTGGGCGAGGGGCTCTGGATCATCGATTCGAGCATCTGCGTCGCCACGACGACCGGGCGGCCCATGCGGCGCGACACCTCGACGATGCGTTTCTGGAGCGGCGGGACGGCCTGGGGCGGCAGCTCGACGCCCAGGTCGCCGCGCGCGACCATCACGCCGTCGCACTGCTCGACGATTTCCTCCAGCCGGTCGATCGCCTGCGGCTTCTCGATCTTGGCGAGCAGCGCGGCGCGGCCCTTGATCAGGCCGCGCGCCTCCATCAGATCCTCGGGCCGCTGGACGAAGGACAGCGCGATCCAGTCCACGCCCTGCTCGACCGCGAAGGCCAGGTCCGAACGGTCCTTCTCGGTCAGCGCGGCCATGGGCAGCACCACGTCGGGAACGTTCAGCCCCTTGTTGTTCGACAGCGCGCCGCCGACCTCGACCAGCGTCGTGATCTTCTGCTCGTCATGAAAGGCGACGCGCAGCACCAGTTTGCCGTCGTCGAGCAGCAGGCGCGCGCCCGGCTCGATCGCGGCGAAGATTTCCTTGTGGGGGAGTTCGACGCGGGTGGCGTCGCCCGGCGTCGGATCGCGGTCGAGCACGAAGGTGCTGCCGGTTTCCAGCATCACCTTGCCTTCGGCGAACTTGCCGACGCGCAGCTTGGGCCCCTGAAGATCGGCGAGGATGGTGGTCGGGCGGCCGAATCGCTCTTCCAACGAGCGGATCGCCTGGATCAGCGGAACCTTGGACTGCTGGTCGCCATGGCTCATATTGATTCGGAAGGCGTCGGCCCCTGCCTGAAACAGGGTGGCGATCATTTCGGGATCGCTGCTGGCCGGGCCAAGCGTGGCAAGAACGCGGACTTTTCGCGAACGCGGGGGGAGGGCCTGGGTCATCTTACATCCTGCTTCTTTTCTGGGTGCGTCCTAAAGCCTAATGCGGCGCGATCAACCTTGGAGAGACGAATATGGCCGATGCAGTGGATGCGTTGAATGCAATCGATGACAATGCGGCGGCGGCGGCCTTTCGGCGGCTGGTCCTGCATCTGCGCCACCGGACCGATGCGCAGAATGTCGACCTGATGGGGCTGGCGGGCTTTTGCCGCAACTGCCTGTCCGACTGGGTGGGCGAGGCCGCAGGGGTCGACAAGGCGACCGCGCGCGAAGCGATCTACGGCATGCCCTATGACCAGTGGAAGGCGCAGCATCAGGGCGAAGCGACGCCCGAGCAGCTGGCGCGCATGGCCGAAAGCGTGAAGAAGAACGCCTGACGAACATGCCCGCTTGAGCCCGTCGCGTTAAGCGCCTAGACCCGCCGCCGATCCCGACATGGGGCCCGATCCGGCCGCGCCAGACCGACCTTCGCTTGATTGAGGGGGCAGGTACGGGCCGCGACATGGATTGGGTCATGCGGGCCTATCGGTATTCAGAGGGTTAAGACGATGGCGGACGACAATTACGACAGCAGCGGCAATGTGACGGCCGACGAGCTGCGCCTGCTGATCGAGCGGGCCGAGCGGCTGGAAGAAGAGAAGAAGGGCATTTCGGACGACATCAAGGACGTCTTCGCCGAAGCCAAGGCGCGCGGCTACGACCCCAAGGCGATCAAGAAGATCATGCAGATCCGCAAGAAGAAGCGCGAGGAATATCAGGAAGAGGAAGCCATCCTCGAAGTGTATATGAAGGCGCTGGGCATGATCTGATCCCGGTTTTCCGGTTTCAGGATGCGAAGGGCGGCGGGGCTTTGGGCTCCGTCGCCCTTTTTGTTTGGGGCGGGCGGTGGGGCGTGGCCTTCGACTTCGCTCAGGCTGAACGGGGGTGGTGGACGTAAGGAAATTTGCGTTTCAGGCGAAAAGGTGCACGCCAGGCTGACATTTTCTTGAAGACCGGCATATCGTCGCGCGGGATGGCGACGTTGGGCGAGAGGAAACGATGGGGCTTTTGGCTGTTCTGGCTGTTCCCGCCGTCATCGCGCTATGCTGGTCGGACCAATTGCTTGCGATGCTGTTGGAACGGAAGATCCGCCGTGATGACGACAAGCCAGCAAAACGTCGCGAGAGGTAGGGCGCTGGCCTGCGCCATAGCCGCGAACCAAGGTTTTTATCGGCCGTAACCCCCAACCTCCGTTCAGCCTGAGCGAAGTCGAAGGCCAAGCGAAACCCTCACCCCATCTCCGCCGCCTGCGTCGTCCAGCCCAGCCGGGGAATCGTGATCGACCGTTTCCCCGTCAGATCGGTGCGGCACACGAACAGGTCGCGACTCTCGATATAGGCGATCAGCCGCTTCACCCGGCCTAGCGAGCTGGTGCCATAGGTCTCGGCGATCTTGGTATCCGGTGGGCAGGGCAGGCCCTCCCGCGCCGCGCGCGCGACCAGCAGGAACGCGCCCAGCATGTCGTCGGGCAGCATCCCGGCCAGCGCCAGCGCCTCCTGCCAGTCGGGATCGTTGACGTCGAAAATCCCCGCCCGCGCGCAAGATAGCCGTCGGGCGAAGCCGTTCAGGTCGAGCGGCGGCCGGGCCAGCCCCGCCATCCGGCATCGGACCTGGAAATCCTGGAACAGCACCGAGGCGGGGCGGAAGGTCGATTCGGGGTCCTCGACGATCGCGCGCAGCACCTGTTCGTAGATCGCCTCGACCTCGCCCTCGTCCATTTCCGGCGCGGGCGGCGCGGCGGTGGTCGGCAAAGGCGGGCGGCCGAGATCGGCCATCAGTTCCTCGGCGGGCACCCGGCGCGGACGCGGGTCGAAGGTCATGGGCAGGGTCGGCGCTTCCTCGACCGGCGCGAAGAGCAGTTCCTGCAAATCGGGCGGCGGGGCGTCGGGCAGGGGGGTCAGCTTGGGGCTGCCCGACCGGGCCGAGGTCTCGACCGCGCCGATCTTCACCGTGATCGGCCGCCGCGAGACGGCGGGCCCCAGCGCCAGGAAGGTGCCGCGCGCCAGATCGCGGATCGAGTCGGCCTGCCGCCGCTCCATGCCCAGCAGGTCGGCGGCGCGTGCCATGTCGATGTCGAGGAAGGTGCGGCCCATCAGGAAGTTGGACGCCTCGGCGGCGACATTCTTGGCGAGCTTGGCGAGTCGCTGGGTCGCGATCACCCCCGCCAGGCCACGCTTACGCCCACGACACATGAGGTTGGTCATGGCGGACAGCGAGGCGCGGCGGACCTCCTCCGACACTTCGCCGCCGGTGGTGGGGGCGAAGAGCTGCGCCTCGTCGACCACGACCAGCGCCGGATACCAATGCTCGCGCGGGGCATCGAACAGCGCGTTGAGGAAGGTCGCGGCGCAGCGCATCTGCCCCTCGATCTCCAGCCCCTCCAGGCTGAGGACCACCGAGGCGCGGTGTTCGCGGATTCGCGCGCCGAACCGCCCGACCTCACGCTCGGCATAGTCGCCCGCCTCGATCACGACATGGCCATAGGCCTTGGAAAGCGTGACGAAATCACCCTCGGGGTCGATCACCACCTGTTGCACCTGGCCCGCCGATTTCTCGAGCAGGCGGCGCAGCAGATGCGACTTTCCCGACCCCGAATTGCCCTGCACCAGCAGGCGGGTCGCCAGCAGTTCCTCAAGATCGATCGGCACCGACGAGCCACGCTCATCGGTTCCCATATCCACGCGTACCGTCATGACTCTGGCGTTTGGCCGATCAACGCCCCAAGGAGCAAGGCATTTGATTCCCCGAGGGAGCGACCGAACATGGCCCTGTCGACCGCCGCCGAAATCGCCCGCCGTACGCTGGGCAAGCCCGCGCACGAACTGGACGAGGAAGAACGCCAGGTCATCGCCGACATCGAGTCGGGCCAGCTGAGCACCCGCGACGCCGCCGACGTCGCGGACGAAAGCTCGACCTGGGGCGAGAAACTGGCCGACCGGGTGGCGGCGGTCGGCGGAAGCTGGGGCTTCATCATCACCTTTTCGGTGATCCTGCTGGGCTGGATGCTGCTGAACTCGGACGTGCTCGGCCATTTCGGGCTGGTCTTCGATCCCTATCCGTACATCTTCCTCAACCTGATGCTCTCGACGCTGGCGGCGATCCAGGCGCCGGTCATCATGATGAGCCAGAACCGGCAATCGGCCAAGGATCGGCTGGCCGCCAGCCTCGACTATCGCACCAATTTGCGCGCCGAGATCGACATATTGCGGCTGCATCACAAGCTGGACAGCACGGTCGTCGAACGACTCGACTCGCTGGAGGCGAAGATCGACGGGTTGGCAAAAGCCCTTGCGCGGTCGTAGAGAGCGCGATCATTTTACGAGGCACCGATGGCAGGCCACAGCAAATTCAAGAACATCATGCACCGCAAGGGCGCGCAGGATAAGAAGCGCTCGGCGGCATTTTCCAAGCTTTCGCGCGAAATCACCGTCGCGGCCAAGATGGGCACCCCCGACCCGGACATGAATCCGCGTCTGCGCGCCGCCGTCAACGCGGCCAAGGCGGCCTCGATGCCCAAGGACAATATCGCCCGCGCCATCGACAAGGCCTCGCGCGGCGACGGGGAGAATTACGAGGAAATCCGCTATGAAGGCTTCGGTCCCGGCGGCGTCAGCCTGATCATCGAGGCGCTGACCGACAATCGCAACCGCACCGCGACCAATGTGCGCACCGCGGTGTCGAAGAATGGCGGCAATCTGGGCACCGCCGGTTCGGTCAGCCACGGCTTCGACCGGATGGGCCTGATCAACTATCCCGCCAGCGCGGGCGACGCCGAAAAGGTGTTCGAGGCGGCGTTGGAAGCCGGGGCCGAGGACGTGACCTCGACCGAGGACGGCCACGAGATCTGGACCGCGCAGGCCGATCTGCACGAAGTCGCCAAGGCGCTGGAGCCCGTGCTGGGCGAAGCAGAAGGCGCCAAGCTGGCCTGGCGTCCGCAGACCATGGTCGCGGTCGACGAAGCGGCGGCGGCGACCCTGTTCAAGCTGATCGACACGCTGGATGACGACGACGACGTCCAGACCGTCTGGGGCAATTACGAAGTCTCCGACGAAGTGATGGAAAAGCTCGGCTAACCCCTATTCCTCCCCGAGCTCGGCTTGGGGAGGGGGACCGCGCGGCATGGCCGCGTGGTGGAGGGGCAAGCCACGCGCAAGATAACCCCTCCCGAAAGCCCGTCATGACCCCACCCCCCGCCATCATCCTCGGCCTCGACCCCGGTCTCGGCACCACCGGCTGGGGGGTGATCGCGGCGGAGGGCAACCGCCTGCGCCATGTCGCCAACGGCCAGATCAAGACCGAGCCGTCGATGCCGCTGCCGCGCCGCCTCGCGAACCTGCACGCCGCGCTCTACGACGTGATCCGCCAGCAGCAGCCCGACGGCGCGGCGGTGGAAGAGGTGCTGGGCAACAGCAACGCGCAGTCCACGCTGAAACTGGGCCAGGCGCGCGGCATCGTCCTGCTGTCGGCGGCGCAGGCCGGGCTGATCGTCGGCGAATATCACCCCAGCATCGTCAAGAAGGCGACGGTCGGCACCGGCGGCGCGGATAAAAAACAGGTGCAGGCGATGGTCGGCCACCTGCTCCCCGGTGTGAAGCTGGCGGGGCCGGACGCGGCGGACGCGCTGGCGGTGGCGATCACCCATGCCCACCATTTGGCGAGCGCGCGGGCGATGCAGCGGCGGACTTCTGCTTTTTAAGGGGTGTGGTTCGCGCGAAGCCGCGATGACGCGAAGAAGAGAAGGTTTGTTCGCGCGGAGGCGCAGAGGACGCAGAGATGGTTGGTATGCCGCGCCAGCGGCCCTCCTATCTCTACGGTTGATGGTACAGCCTGGGCTTCGCCCAACAGGACGCCGCCTCCGCGCCCTCCGCGCCTCTGCGCGCACAAACCTTCTTCGCGCCATCGCGGCTTCGCGTGAACCCGTCCCACTCGCAACATCGGCGAGGGGCGTGACGAAACCCCCGTTTTGTTCTAATCCGTCGCCATGATCGCGCATCTCAAGGGACGTTTGGACTCCACCGGCATCGACCATGCGGTGATCGATGTCGGGGGGGTCGGCTATCTGGTCGGCGCCTCGGCGCGCACGCTATCCTCGATCGGCCCGGTGGGTGAGGCGGCGATGCTGCATACCGAGATGCTGGTATCGGAGGATTCGATCCGCCTCGTCGGTTTCGCCAGCGCGGACGAGCGGGACTGGTTCCGGTTGCTGACCGGGGTGCAGGGCGTGGGGTCGCGCGTGGCGCTGGCCATCCTGTCGGCGCTGGAGCCCGCCGACCTGATGCGTGCGATCGCCAGCGGCGACAAGGCGATGGTCGCGCGCGCCAATGGCGTCGGGCCGAAGCTGGCGCAGCGGATCGTGATGGAGTTGAAGGACAAGGTCGGCGGCATCGTCTTGGCGCCCGGATCGGGCGGCGGTGCGGCGACGCCGGTCGGGGCGGGCGCGGATGCGGTGTCGGCGCTGCTCAACCTGGGCTTCCGCCCCGCCGAGGCAAGCGCGGCGGTCGCGGCGGCGGAAGAGGAACTGGGGGCGGGCGCGACCCTCGATGCGCTGGTGCGGCTGGCGCTGCGCAAGGCGGCCAAATAGGGGGGCGCCCCTTAACCCAGCAACCCCGGCGGCTCGCGTCCCGCGAAATGCGCCTCCAGATTGGCGACCACCATCGCCGCCATCTCGGCGCGCGCCTCGCGCGTGGCGCTGCCCTGATGCGGGGCGAGCACGACATGGTTCATCCGGCGCAGCGCATAGGGCACGTCGGGTTCCTCGGCGAACACGTCCAGCCCCGCACCCGCGATCCGGTGCGCCTCCAGCGCGGCGATCAGCGCCTCCTCGTCGATCAGGCTGCCGCGCGCGATATTGACGATCACCCCCTCCGGCCCCAGCCGGTCGAGCATCGCCGCGTCGACCAGATGGTGCGTGTCCGCCCCGCCCGGCGCGGCGAGGATCAGCACGTCGCTCTCCGCTGCCAGCGTCGCCGGGTCGGGGACGAAGCGCCAGGATACGGGCTTGGCCGAGCGGGCGGTGTAGAGGATCTCGCTGGCGAAGGGCTCGGCACGCCGGGCGATCGCCTGGCCGATCCGGCCCAGCCCGAAGATACCGATCCGCCGCCCGCTCGCGCGTCGGCCCAGCGGAACCGTCCAATTGCCCATCCGCATCGCGCGGTCGTTGGCGGCGACCCGCCGCTCGACCGCCAGCCACAGCGCGATCGCCTGGTCGGCGACATCCTCGGTCAGCGCATCGGGGGTGATCGCGATGCGGATGCCGCGCGCGGCCACCGCCTCCCGGTCGATCCGGTCATGGCCGACGCCGTGCACCGCGATGATCTCCAGCGCGGGCAGCCGGTCGAGCAGCGCCTGGTCCACCGTCATCATCCCGCCGCCGACGATCGCGCGGGTCGAGGGCGGGGCGTCGTCGCGATGAAGCTGGAAACGCTCGGCAAGCGCCAGTTCCAGCGCGGGCGGAATGGACGTGGCCAGGAAGAGGTCGTGCGGCATGCCCGCCAGTCTAGCGCGATTTGCGGCGAAAGTCCGCCACATGAGGCAAGCGCAACGGGCCGGGCCGCACGGCCGGTGACGCCATGGCTGTCCCTGTCGGCCACAGGCTGCTATGTTCGTGCAATGTTCGCCGTTTCTGCCTTTCTTCCGCTGCTCGACAGCCACGCCGCCCAGCCGCTAGGGCGCGTGTCGTGACCGACCAAGACCGTCTTCTGTCCGCCAGCCGCCGTCCCGAGGATGTCGACGCCGCGCTTCGCCCCAAGAGCCTGGACGAGTTTGTCGGCCAGCAGGCCGCGCGCGACAATCTGCGCGTCTTCATCCAGGCGGCGAAGGGGCGCGGCGACGCGCTGGACCATGTGCTGTTCTTCGGCCCGCCGGGGCTGGGCAAGACGACGCTGGCGCAGATCATCGCGCGCGAGATGGGGGTGGGGTTCCGCGCGACCTCGGGCCCGGTCATCGCCAAGTCGGGCGATCTCGCCGCGCTGCTGACCAATCTCGAGGATGGCGACGTCCTGTTCATCGACGAGATTCACCGCCTGCAACCCGCGGTCGAGGAGGTCCTTTATCCCGCGATGGAGGACCGCGTCCTCGACCTGATGATCGGCGAGGGGCCGTCGGCGCGCTCGGTGCGGATCGACCTGCCGCGCTTCACGCTGGTCGGGGCGACGACGCGCCAGGGGCTGCTGACCACCCCCTTGCGCGATCGATTCGGCATTCCGGTGCGCCTGCAATTCTATACGGTCGCCGAGCTGACCCGCGTCGTGACCCGCGCCGCGCGGCTGCTCGACCTGCCCATCGCCGAGGACGGCGCGGTCGAGGTTGCGCGCCGATCGCGCGGGACGCCGCGTATCGCGGGGCGGCTGCTGCGCCGGGTGCGCGACTTCGCGACGGTGGCGGGGCATGAGATCGTCCATGCCGCCGCCGCCGACCAGGCGCTCAACCGGCTGGAGGTCGATTCGCTGGGGCTGGACGCGATGGACCGGCGCTATCTGACGATGATCGCCGATGTCTATCGCGGCGGCCCGGTGGGGGTGGAGACGCTCGCCGCCGGACTGTCCGAGCCGCGTGACACGATCGAAGAGGTGATCGAGCCCTATCTGATCCAGCTCGGCCTGCTGGCGCGGACGGCGCGGGGGCGTATCCTGAATGCGGGCGGGTGGAAGCATCTGGGGCTGAACCCGCCGGTGGGGTCGCAGGACGGGTTGTTCGATGCCTGAGGGGCGGGCGGGGCCTTTCGAAAAGGACCCCCGCCGGTCGGACGACCGGCAGGGGCCAGGCAGGGTATAACTCGGCTCGACCCTTGGTCGGCTGGACCGGGCGGAAGTGTCGTCGCCATCCTGCATGATCGGCAGGCCATCCGGAGAAGCCGGGCCGCCGGCATCCAACGAAGCCTTGCCGCATCGGTTTCGTTGATCCCGTCGAACAGATGGAAAACGCGTCGCATAGTATTATGCGGTTAATACACTTGAACCGCGCGGCCATCCCCTCCACACTAGGCGGCAAGGTATTTGGAGACGCGTAATGGCCACGACCGCCGAGACTGTGACCGGGGAAAAGGGGCTGACCCTGACACCGCCCGATCCCGTGCCGACGGTGGCGCCGTCCCAGGCCGCCGGGCTGGTCCCGGTCGACGACAAGACCCGCAGCCAACTGGAGCAGAAGGTCGACGGCTTCGTCGCCGAACTGATCGCGCAGGACGTCAACAGCCCCGAATTCGGCCGCCGCGTCGATGCGATCACCGCCATGGGGCAGAAGGAAATCCGCGAGGCCGCCAGCCAGTCCAACCGCTTCCTCGACCGCCCGGTCAAGGCGATGGACGGCGAGACCGGCGTGGGCAAGGACCTGACCGAACTGCGCCGCGTGGTCGAAAGCCTCGATCCCGGTCGCCAGGGCAATCTCTCGGCACCGCGCAAGCTGCTGGGCATCCTGCCCTTCGGCAACAAGATGCGCGACTATTTCGACGGCTATCGCTCGTCGCAGACGCATATCGCCGCGATCCTGAAGAGCCTGTCCTCGGGCCGCGACGAACTGCTGATGGACAATGCCGCGATCGATACCGAGCGGGCGAACCTGTGGTCGGCGATGGGGCGGCTGGAGCAGATGATCCATCTGTCCAAGACCATGGACGCCAGGCTGGAGGATACCGCCAACGAGCTGGATCACACCGATCCCGCCAAGGCCAAGGCGATCCGCGAGACCGCCTTGTTCTACACGCGCCAGCGGACCCAGGACCTGCTGACCCAGATGGCGGTCACGGTGCAGGGCTATCTGGCGCTCGACCTGGTCAAGAAGAACAATGTCGAGCTGGTGAAGGGCGTCGACCGCGCCTCGACCACCACCGTCTCGGCTTTGCGCACCGCCGTCACCGTGGCGCAGGCGCTGGCCAACCAGAAGCTGGTGCTCGACCAGATCACCGCGCTCAACTCGACCACCGCCAACATCATCGATTCGACCGGCAAGCTGCTGCGCAGCCAGACCGCGCAGATCCATGAGCAGGCGGCGGCCTCGACCATCCCGCTGGAAACGCTGCAACGCGCCTTCCAGAATATCTATGACACGATGGACGCGATCGACAGCTTCAAGCTGAAGGCGCTCGATTCGATGAAGACCACCGTGACCACGCTGGGCAACGAGGTCGAGAAGTCGAAGGGCTATATCGCGCGGGCCGAGGGGGCGCAGAACCCGCAACTGACCGGCGGAGCATCGTCGTCGTCGTTCAAGCTGGAGGCGCTGTAAGCTCGTGACCACACCCCGCTCGAACGAGGTCGATGCCCAGATCGAGCGTGCGCGCGAAGTGATGGCGCGCATCTCGCAGGATTATCGCGGGTCCGCGCAGCAGACCGTCAGGCGGGTGCGCCGGCGCGCGCGCTCGGCCCTGCAACGCGTGATCCTGATCGCGGTCGCCAATGCGGTCATCCTGATCGCGGCGATGGTGACCGGGCTGATCCTGCCCGGCGGCATCGGCATTTTCGGGGCGCTGGCGGCGATGATGCTGATGATCGCGGTGACGCTGGCGATCGCCCTGGCCCCGGCCGCGCGCGCGCCCAGCCCGGCCAGGCTGGCGCAGGTGGATATCAAGGCGCTGCCCGCCCAGACCGAGCGCTGGCTGGAGGCGCAGCGCCCCTTGCTGCCCGCGCCCGCCGTGCAACTGGTCGACCGGATCGGCCAGCGGCTCGACACGCTGTCGCCGCAGCTCGCCGCCGTCGACAACGACACCGCCGAGGCGATGGAGGTCCGCCGCCTGATCGGCGAGCAGCTGCCCGCCTTTCTGCGCGATTATGAGCGCGTGCCCGAGCCGCTCCGCCGGGTCGAGCGCAACGGGCGGACGCCGGATGCGCAGCTGGTCGACGGATTGAAGCTGATCGAACAGGAGATTGGCGACATGACCCAGCGTCTGGCCCAGGCCGATCTCGACAGCCTGTCGACGCGCGGACGCTTCCTGGAAATGAAATATCGCGAGGAAAGAGCGGAATGATCCGGCGCGCGGCGGTGGTCCTGATGGCATTCTCCACCGCCGCGATGGCACAGGATGGCGCGACACAGGCGGATCTGGAGGCAGCGAACGCGGCGTCGCAACTGCTGGGGAAAGGACGCTATCTCGATGCTGCCGAGCGGCTCCGGCCGCTGGCTTTCGATCCGGCCGGCAAGGCGAAGCCGGGTTTCGTCCACGGCCAGTGGCTGGAAATGCGGACGCTGATGACGGCCGAACCCGTAGAGGCCGAGCCCGCACCAGCCGAGGACGCCGAGGCTCGGGCGATGGCGGAGCGGGTCGCCGCCGCGACCCCGCGCGACGCCATCGCCGAGATCGTCGCGCGGGCGGCCCGGACGCGCGTGGTCATCCTCAACGAGAATCACGGCGTTCCCCGGCATCGGGCCTTTGCGCTGGAGGTGGCGCGGGCGCTGCGGCCGCTGGGCTATTCGGTGCTGGCGGCGGAAACCTTCGTCAGCGAAGGGACGCAGGCCGCCATGACCCGCCTGGCGAAAAGCGGTTATCCGACGCTCAACGGTACGGGCTATTATACACGCGACCCCGTGTTCGCCGATTTCGTCCGCCAGTCGCTGTCGCTCGGCTATCGCCCGCTGGCCTATGAGATCACCCAGGCGGAGCGTGGCGGCGGCACGAGTCGCGCCGAGAGCATCGCCCGGCGGGAAGAGGCGCAGGCCAATCACTTGGTCCAGGCGCTGGCGGCCGATCCCAAGGCCAAATTCTTCGTCTATGTCGGTTTCAGCCATGTCACGGAGCGGCTGATCCAGGGCTGGGACGAAGGCACGTATAGCTGGATGGCGACCCGGCTGAAGGCGAAGACCGGCATCGATCCGCTGACCATCGATCAGGTGACCCTGGGGCCGCAAATGGGCCGTGATACCGGGCTTGCCCGCCAGGCCCTGGCGGCGAAGGGTTATGATCGATCGACAATCCTGTTCGACGGCGATCGCCCCGTCACCGTCGGCCAATATGCCGGTGCGGTCGACTTGCAGGTCTATCATCCCGCCGCCCGCAGGGTGAAGGGGCGCCCCGACTGGCTGGCGGCGATGAACCGGCGGCCTTTGGCGATCCCGCCGGGCTTCGTGCCGCAAAGGGGCGAGCGGCTGGTTCAGGCGTTCATCGCGCGCGAAAGCGACGATGCGATTCCGGTCGATCAGGTGCTGGTGCGGGCGGGCGAGGATGTGCCGTCGCTGCTGGTGCCCGGTGACAGGCCATTGCGGCTGGTGATGCAGGACCTGGCTCCGGCAAGGCCGTGACGCGGACGCCGCCGTCCCATCCGCTCCAGAAATGAAAAGAGGCTGCCGGGACGTCATCGCGACGGCCCCGGCAACCCCTAAACATGGTCAGCGGCCGGAGAGCTCCAGCCCGGGAGACCATGCGGGCCTCATGACATCGGACACGGCCGTTGATTGGGGGAGAATACCCCCCGGACCGAATCCATCGATGTCAGAGACCGGCCCCCCGAACGAACTGAACCGACCCCCTTGCTGAACCATGAGACATCGGATCACCTCCTTTCGCTAGTGGATAGCCAACGCGCCCTTTCAAAGTGCGCAACCGCAATGTGCGTAGTCGAAAGTCGATAAACAAGACTTGTAATGCAACGATGTTTGGCCGAGCATCTTGCGCCCGCCAAACGGCCGGGACTCAGCCCCGACAATCCTCGATCACGCGTCCGATCTCGGCATAGGCGGGGATGACGAGCGGCACCTGGCCCGCCTGTTCCATCGTGAACCGCCCCCGGCTGAACGCCATGGCGTCGAGCAGCGGGTCGGCGGCGGGGAGCAGGATTTCCGCCCCCGTCGCGACGGCGCGCGCGGTCAGTGTCTTGGTCGTGCTGGAGGTGCGGACGGTGATGCTCCCGGCGACCGAGGCGGGGCGGTCCAGCCTGATCTGGCGGGTGCGCGGATCGCAGGTCAGCGCCAGCCGCGTGACCCCCGCCGTACCGAACACCGCCGTCGAGCCTTGCGCGGTGCGCCGATAGCGCCAGTCGCCGGGCGTCAGCGGCCAATCGCGCCAGTCGGAGCCCAGCACGGGACGCGGGGCGGGCGGCTGCGGGGCCGGGCGGGGCGTGTGACGGACCGGCGGAGCGGCCTCGGGGCGGGTGGCGGGGATACAGCCCGACAGGGCGGCCGCCGCGACCATCGTCGTGGCGAGGGGGGCAAGGGACAAGCGACGCATTGCCCCCAGCCTATGGGCGAGCATCAACCATCGCTCAACCCCGTGCTGCGGCAGGCCGTGCTGTTGCGGCGGGCACCGGAACCCGGCCTCGCCCTGGCGGGTTTGAAGGGCGATAAACGGAGGTTAAGAATGGCCGATCACGATACGCCGACCCTGATCCTGGTCCAGTCCAATGTCGCGGGCACGCTGAAGCTGGAGAGCCGCGACGGCGACACGATCGGCAGCGTCTATTCCTTCATGGTTCACAAGCGATCGGGCCGCGCGACGCATGCGGTGCTGGCGTTGGGCGGGTTCCTGGGCATGGGCAAGAGCTTTTACCCGGTGCCGTTCAGCCTGTTGCAGTTCGATCCGGTGAACGACCAATATGTCATCACCGTCGACCGCCGCCTGCTGGAAGGCGGCCCGAGTTGGGCCAACAATGCGCCGATCTTCGACCAGGCCTATGCCGACCGGGTGGCGGGCTATTATGGCGTGACGACGGAGAATCTCGACCTGGGGTGAGGGGGCGGAGGAGCGGTTTGCGGGGTTTCCCCGTATCTCCGCAGCCTTGTTCGAATGCCTAAATAATGGCCATTGATACGCCCGAAGCCTTTCGCCCCGCATGACCCGATAGCTCCTCTCCCGGCAGGGGGAGGGGTTGGGGAGGGGCAAAGGCCAAACAGGTCCAGCTTGGGTGAGGGGGCGAGCGAGCCCAGAGGCTCGCGCGCTCGCTTCGCGAGCGCCCACCCCTCACCCAGCTCCGACTAAGCCTTTGCTTTCGCAAAGGCCAAGTCTGCGCAACCCTCTCCCCTCTGTGAGGGGCGAGGGAGAGAAGGCATTACTGAGTATCGATCGGCCCTGACGCGGCCTGGGGTCCCTGCGGTAACCGCGTTAGCGTCACGAACAGCTCCGACCCTGGGCCCTTGCGGCGCGGGCCCTCCCCCATCCCCTCCCGCTTGCGGGAGGGGCGGGTTTGGGGAAGCCGGATGCGTGCCTCATGGGGCGGTCGCCCCTTCGATCAATTCGCCTTGCGCCCGCTGGCGAACTTCTTGCTCTTGCCGAACCGCGTCTTGCGGGTTCCCGGCTTGCCCTCGTTGGAGCGCCCCATGATCGGGGCCTTCTGCTCATGGACGGGCAGGCCCAGTTCCTCATTCTCCAACTGCCGGATCTCGTCGCGCAACCGGCCCGCTTCCTCGAATTCGAGGTCGGCGGCGGCCTTGCGCATCTTCTTTTCGAGTTCCTCGATATAGGCGCGCAGATTGTGGCCGACCATGTGTGGACGGTCTTCGTCGATCGGCACCGTCACCTGGTCTCCGCTCGCCACATGCGCGATGATGTCGCCGATCTGGCGGCGGATCGTCTGCGGCGTGATGCCGTGTTCGGCATTATAGGCCATCTGCTTCTCGCGACGCCGTGACGTCTCCGACATGGCGCGTTCCATCGATCCGGTGATCCGGTCGGCATAGAGGATCACGCGGCCATCGACGTTGCGCGCCGCGCGGCCGATCGTCTGGATCAGCGAGGTTTCGGAGCGCAAGAAGCCTTCCTTGTCCGCGTCCAGGATTGCGACCAGCCCGCATTCGGGAATGTCCAATCCCTCGCGCAGCAGGTTGATGCCTATCAGCACGTCATACACACCCAGCCGCAGGTCGCGGATCAGCTCGATACGCTCCAGCGTCTCGACATCGGAGTGCATGTAGCGGACCTTGATCCCCGCCTCGTGCATATATTCGGTCAGGTCCTCCGCCATCCGCTTGGTCAGCGTGGTGACGAGGGTGCGGTAACCGAGTTCGGTCGTCTTGCGCGCCTCGATGATCAGGTCCTGCACCTGTTCCTCGACCGGCTTGATCTCGACCGGCGGGTCGATCAGGCCGGTGGGGCGGATGACCTGTTCGACGAAGACGCCGCCGGTCTGCTCCATCTCCCAATTGCCGGGCGTGGCCGAGACGCTGACCGTCTGCGGGCGCATCGCGTCCCATTCGTTGAAGCGCAGCGGCCGGTTGTCGATCGCAGAGGGCAGGCGAAAGCCATATTCGGCCAGCGTGATCTTGCGCCGATGGTCGCCGCGCGACATGCCGTTGATCTGGCCGATGGTGACGTGGCTCTCGTCCACGAACAGAACCGCGTTTTCGGGCAGATACTCGAACAAAGTGGGCGGCGGCTCGCCGGGCAGGCGGCCGGTCAGGAAGCGGCTGTAATTCTCGATGCCGTTGCAGCTGCCGGTGGCGGCGATCATCTCCAGGTCGAAATTGGTGCGCTGCTCCAGCCGCTGGCGTTCCAGCAGCTTGCCCTCGATCTCCAGCTCCTTCAGGCGCTCGGCCAGCTCGAACTTGATCGCCTCGACCGCCTGCTTCATCGTCGGGCCCGGCGTCACATAGTGGCTGTTGGCGTAGATGCGCACCGAGTTGAGATGCGCGACCTTCTTGCCGGTCAGCGGGTCGAACTCGACAATCTCCTCGATCTCGTCCCCGAAGAACGAGATGCGCCAGGCCGAATCCTCATAGTGCGAGGGGAAGATTTCGAGATTGTCGCCCTTCACCCGGAAATTGCCGCGCATGAAGGCGGCGTCGTTGCGCTTATACTGGAGCGCGACGAGCTTGCGGATGATCTCGCGCTGGTCGACGCTCTGACCTTTCTTCAGGTCGAAGATCATCGCCGAATAGGTCTCGACCGAGCCGATACCATAGAGGCACGACACCGAGGCGACGATGATGACGTCGTCGCGCTCCAGCAGCGCGCGGGTCGCCGAGTGGCGCATCCGGTCGATCGACTCGTTGATCGAGCTTTCCTTCTCGATATAGGTGTCGGACCGGGGGACATAGGCTTCGGGCTGGTAATAGTCGTAATAGCTGACGAAATATTCGACCGCGTTGTTGGGGAAGAAGTTCTTGAACTCCCCGTACAACTGCGCCGCCAGGATCTTGTTGGGCGCCAGGATCAGCGCGGGGCGCTGCAGCTCCTCGATCACCTTCGCCATGGTGAAGGTCTTGCCCGAGCCCGTGACGCCCAGCAGCACCTGGTCCTTGTCGCCCGCGCGCGCCGCCGCGGTCAGTTCGCGGATCGCGGCGGGCTGGTCGCCGTTCGGCGTATAGTCCGTCACCAGCTCGAACCGCTTGCCGCCCTCGGCCTTTTCGGGGCGCGACGGGCGGTGGGGGATGAAGCTGACCCCGGTTTCGGGCTCGTCGAGGGTGGTTCGGATCTGAATCGCCATGGGGTGGAATATGGGTATCTGTTCCCGTTTCGTCACCCGTCGATCTGGGTTAGCATCGGCCAAAATCGCGAAAAAGGGGAATCCATGCGCCACGTCATCGCCGCCGCGCTTCTGCTGACCGCCGCACCGGCCTTTGCCGAGCCCGATTATGCCGCCGCGGTGAAGGCGGATTACGACCGCGACCTGGGCAAGCTCTGGGACTGGTTCCACCGCAACCCCGAACTGTCCTTTCGCGAGGTGAAGACCGGCGCGCGCATGGCCGCCGAGCTGCGCGCGGTGCCGGGCATGGTCGTGACCGAGAAGGTCGGCGGGACCGGCGTGGTCGGCGTGTTGAAGAACGGCGCGGGGCCGGTCGTGCTGCTGCGCGCCGACATGGACGGGCTGCCGGTCGAGGAGAAATCGGGGCTCGCCAATGCCTCGACCGTGCGACAGGTGGGCGTGGACGGAGTGGAGGCGCCGGTGATGCACGCCTGTGGCCATGACACGCACATCACCGCGATGGTGGCGACCGCGCGGCGGTTGGCGGCGTTGAAGGACCGCTGGCGTGGCACGGTGGTCTTCATCGTCCAGCCCGCCGAGGAACGCGTCGGCGGGGCCAAGGCGATGGTGGCGGACGGGCTCTATAGCCGCTTCCCCAAACCCGATTACGCCGTCGCCTTCCATGTCGATGCCGAGCGCGCGGCGGGCACCGTGTCGGCGTCGGAGGGGATCCAGTACAGCTCGTCCGATTCGGTCGACATCACGGTGCCGGGCATCGGCGCGCACGGGGCGAGCCCGCATATGGGCAAGGACCCGGTCTATATGGCCTCGCAACTGGTCGTCGCGCTCCAGGGGCTGATCAGCCGCGAGCAGCAGCCGCTCAAGCCTGGCGTCATCACGGTGGGCTCCTTCCATGCCGGGTTGAAGCACAACATCATCTCCGACCAGGCGAAGCTCCAGGTAACGGTGCGCGCCAATGACGAGGCGGAGCGGGCGCGGCTGCTGGCGGGCATCAAACGGGTCGCGCGCGGGGTGGGCGAGATGAACGGCATGCCCGAGGACAAGATGCCGGTCGTGACCGTGACCGAGGGGACGCCGACCACGATCAACGACGCCGCGCTGGCCAAAAGGCTGAACGCGGTGATGGCGGCGACCTTCGGGGCCGATCATGTCACGCCGTTCGAGCAGAAGGGGATGGGGGCGGAGGACTTCGCCTATCTGGTCCAGCCGGACAGCGGGGTGCGCGGCTATTATCTGTCGGTCGGCGGTACGCCCGCTGCGGCGCTGGCGGCGGCGAAGGCGGGCGGGCCCGCGATCGCGTCGCACCATTCGCCCCAGTTCAGGATCGCGCCCGAGCCCTCGATCGTGACCGGCGCGGTGGCGACGACGGCGGCGATCCTCGATCTGTTGAAGCCGGGGGCGATGGCGTCGCTCTGACCCGTCGGCGTGGAACGGGCCGGTCGGCGAGCGACCGCCGGCCCGTATCGCGACGCTGCGGCGCGATCAGCGACGGCGGCGTGCGACGCGGGCCTGCCACAGCATCAGGAGCGGGACGACGCCCAGTTCCATCGCCAGCCCCAGCCGATGGCCGGTCGAGGGCGCACCGACCATCGCCCAGGACAGCGCCCGCGCCATGCCGCCCGCGATCACCAGCGCGCCCAGCAGGCGGAAGCGTGCGCCCTTGCGCTCGATCGCGGGCACGCAGGTGACGAAGGCGAGCCCCAGGCCCAGGAAGATGCCCGAGACATAGCGGAACTGGCTGTCGAGATCGGCCGGGATCGACGGTGCATGGCCCAGCCAGCCGGGGCCCCTGACGACGCTGATCCCCCCGATCGACAGCGGCACCAGACAGGCGATCGCAACCACCGCCTGCAGCGCGCGACGCTCGGCGATCAATCCAGGATTTCCTTGCGGACATGGATCGCGCGCAGCGAGATGCGCACCTCGACCATGAAGGCGATCAGGCACAGCGTCAGCAAGCTGACCGACAGGATGAAGGCCAGCGCGATCCAGGTGCCGATATGGAATTTGCCGAGATTGGCGATGAACAGCACCGCGATCACGATGCAGGCCATGACCGCGCTCGACACCGCCAGGAACAGCGCGGCGTTGATGATCGACATGCGCCGGTCGAGCAGCCGCAGCTCCCATTTGTGGCGCAGCAGGTCGGGGCCGTGATCGATCTTGTGGATCATCATCTCCAGCCCGCGCGCCCGGTCGATCACCCGCGCCAGCCGCCCCGCCAGCACGTTCAGCAACTGTCCGATGGCGGCGAGCAGGAAGACGGGGGCCAGCGACAGCTGGATGGTCTGGGCGATGGTGGCGACGGCGGGAAGGGTAGGCATGTCCGCGAAATGGTGGCGTGTCGTGCGCGGTCGGGCAAGGGGGAAGTGCTGCCCCGCCACGGGGCTGCCCGTCACCGAATTCGCGGAGGAACCTTTCGGGCGATCAGCCCTTGGCCAGCATCTTTTCGGCGCTGGTCTTCACGAACTCGCCGATCGGGCCCGCCATCATCGACAGCATCATCGGGATCGTGACGGTGCCGGTGATCGCACGGTCGGCGACCGCCATGTCGGCCTTCACCGTCTGTCCCATCGCGATGATGGTCAGCATCAGCCGGTCGTCGGCGACCCATTCCGAGGAAACCTGTCCGCCGCCGGGAATCTTGGATTCCAGCTTGGGCAGGCCCTGCTCGATCCGGCGCCGCGCCTCGGCATGACCCAGTTCGTGGGGGATGTCGAAATTGACCGATGCCATGGCGCAAATCCTCTCGTCCGGTGAACGGGCGGAGTGGCGGCGCTTTACGTGAACGTCAAGCAGCGAACGGCAAATTATTCAGAATGTTAGGCTGATGCACGGTGAGGGGGAATGGAGCGGGTAACGGGAATCGAACCCGTGTATTCAGCTTGGAAGGCTGCTGCACTACCATTGTGCTATACCCGCTCGGATCCGGCGCCGCTATCGACCCTAGCCGATCGGCGGGGATGGTGGAAGGGACTGGATTCGAACCAGTGTACGCTCACGCGGGCAGATTTACAGTCTGCTGCCTTTAACCACTCGGCCACCCTTCCGGGGTGTCACTCCATCGGAGCGAGGCGCGCCAAATGCCGAAGCAAAGCACCGCTGTCAACGCCGTTTTGCGGGTTTTTTGGCCGGAATGTGCGATCACTCGCTTGCATCGCCCGGGACCGGGACATAGCCTCTGTCCCATATCCGTTACCTGGGGGTTTTCATTTCGATGCGCGTTTCCCTGCTCGCCGCCGTCGCGGCGGCCGCCCTGTTGCCCGTCACCGCCGCCTCCGCCCAGGATCGTGCCGCCGCCAACCGGATCATCGACGAGGGCATGAATCACAGCCAGGCGATGCAGACCGCCCAGCATCTGACCGACGTGATCGGCCCGCGCATGACCAACAGCCCCGCGATGCGCGCCGCCGAAGCCTGGACCGCCGGGCAATTCGCCAAATGGGGGCTGAAGAACGTCCATAAGGAAGGTTTCGCCTTCGGGCGCGGCTGGTCGATCGAACGGGCGAGCGTCCGGATGGTCTCGCCCCGCCCGTTGCAGTTGACCGCAATCCCCATCGCCTGGACGCCCGCCACCAACGGCGCGGTGACCGCCCCGGTGATCGTCGCGCCGATGAAGCGTGAGCGGGACTTCGACAAGTTCCGGGGCCAGCTGCGCGGCAAGATCGTGATGGTGTCGCTGCCCGGCACCGGCGACGAACCCGGCACCGCGCCCTTCCGCCGCCTGTCGGGCGAGGACATCGCCAAGCTCGACCTTTACGTCCAGCCCGAGCATGACCCCGAAAGCGCCGATCGCCGGATGAAGCGGCTGGACTTCGCGCAGAAGCTCGACGCCTTTCTGAAGGCCGAGGGCGCGGTCGCCTATGTCACGCAGAGCTATCGCGACGGCAAGCTGCTCCACGGCGAGGGCTATCTGTTCGGACGCGGCGAGACGCCCGCGGTGCCGGGGATCGAGCTGGCCGCCGAGGATTATCGCCGCCTCGCACGGCTCGCCAAGGTCGGCCCCGCGCCCACCATCGAGGTGCTGAGCGACGTGCGGTACGACGACAGCGACGAGAACGCCTACAACATCATCGCCGAAATCCCCGGCACCGATCCCAGGGCGGGCTATGTGATGGCGGGCGCGCATCTCGACAGCTGGGTCGCAGGCGACGGCGCGGCGGACAATGCGGCGGGCAGCGCGATGGTGATGGAGGCCGCGCGCATCCTCGCTGCCACCGGCCAGCGGCCCCGGCGGACCATCCGCTTCGCGCTCTGGTCGGGCGAGGAGCAGGGGATTCTCGGCTCGATGGCCTATGTCGAGCAGCATCTGGCGACGCGCGGGCGGCCGGGCGATGCGCCGCAGACGGGCCTGAAGCGCTATTATGGCTGGACCAATCGCTGGCCGATCACCCCCAAGCCGGGTTACGGCGACCTCGCCGCTTACTTCAACATCGACAATGGCTCGGGCAAGCTGCGCGGGCTCTATGCCGAGAACAACCCGGCGGCGGTGCCGATGCTGAAGGAATGGCTGTCGCCCTATGCCTCGATGGGGGCGGGCAATGTCGTCCAGCGGACGACGGGGGGTACCGACCATGTCTTCATGCAGGCGGTCGGCGTACAGGGTTTCCAGTTCATCCAGGACCCGCTGGACTATGGCAGCCGCATCCATCACAGCTCGGCCGACACCTTCGATCATTTGAAGGGGGAGGACATGCGCCAGGCCTCAGTCGTGCTCGCGGGGGTCTTGCTCGCGGCGGCGAATGCGGACAAGGCGTTGCCGCGTCCGCCGGTGCCGACCGAACCGGCATCGACCAACCCCTTTGCATATACGGATACCGACGACTGATGGCACGCCGAGGACATCGCCCCAGCCAGGCTTCTTCCAACCGCCCGCGCTTCTGGGGGCGGCATGCGGTGACGGCGGCGCTCGCCAACCCCAACCGCACCGTGCGCAAGATCTGGGGCACGCGCGAGGCGCTGGCCGCGCTCGACCTGCCGCCGGTGGTGCCGATCACCTATGCCGATGTGGCCGATCTGGGCCGCCTGGTCCCCGCCGACGCGCCGCACCAGGGCCTGGTGGCGGAAGTCGATCCGCTGGAGGATATGTGGCTGGGCGATCTGCTGCACGAGGGGCAGGACGACCGGCGGCCGCTGGTCGTGCTCGACCAGGTGACCGATCCGCACAATGTCGGCGCGATCCTGCGTTCGGCCGCCGCGTTCGACGCGCTGGGGATCGTGACCCAGGACCGGCACGCGCCGCCCGAATCGGGCACGGTCGCGCGTTCGGCCAGCGGCGCGCTGGAGACGGTGCCGTGGATCCGCGTCGTCAACCTCGCCCGCGCGCTGGAGGAGATCGCGGAGGCGGGCTTCTGGCGGATCGGCCTGACCGGCCATGCGAACCAGACGCTGGCCGAGGCGATGGGCACGCAGCGCATCTGCATCGTGCTGGGCGCCGAGGGCGAGGGGATGCGCCAGAATACCGAGGCGCATTGCGACGAGCTCGCCAAGCTGCCGATCAGCCCGAAGGTGGAGAGCCTGAACGTCTCCAACGCGGCGGCGATCGCCCTCTATGCGGTGGCGGCACGGTGATGTCTTGGGGCGGCGGGTCTGGTCCTGCCGCCCTTTTTTGCGCGCGGAGCGGATCGTTGTCGACGGCGGAGCGTGGCCTTCGACTGCGCTCAGGCTGAACGGATGTTGGTATGGGTGGCTATGATCCCCAAACTCCGTTCAGCCTGAGCGAAGTCGAAGGCCACGGGTTTCACGCGGAGACGCGGAGGCGCGGAGATGTCCGGCTCCGGGTGATCGAAGCCCGCCATCACGACCGGCAGACTTTGCGACGGCCTGAGGGGATGGAATGGCCTCGCGGCCAAACCCATCATCTCCGCGCCTCCGCGCCTCCGCGCGAACAAAAAAGGCGGGGCCGAAACCCCGCCCTCGACGTTCACGCGCGATGCGCCGTCAGTCCTCCGCCGCGATCCGCACCCGCATCCCGTCCTGTGCCGCGCCGAAGGGCAGCTGGCACGACAGCCGCGAGGTGGCGTCGCGCTCGCTGGTCGAATCGAGCAGATCGTCCTCGTCCGGCCCGATCGCGGGCAGCGTGCCGGCGAATTCGGGATCGACATGGACATGGCAGGTCGCGCACGAGCAGCACCCGCCGCACAGCGCCAGCAATTCGTCGACGCCTGCATCGCGGATGACTTCCATCACCGACAGACCGGCCTCGCCGTCGATTTCGCGTTCTTCCCCGTCGCGGGTCACGACGATAAGCTTGGGCATGTCCATTCTCCTTGTCGGCCCTGATGTCGAAAGCGCCTCTGCCGGGCCTGAACGCGCGGATCAAGCATCATGGGGCTGAGCGCCGAACAGATTCGCGAAAGTCTCGACGCGCTGGCCGCCGCCGAGCCCGCCATCGCCGCAGCCGTGGCGCGCATCGGCTATCCCGAGCCGCGTATCCGCGCGCGCGGCTATGCCACGCTGGTCCGCACCATATTGGGCCAGCAGGTTTCGGTCGCCTCGGCGGATGCGCATTGGCGGCGGCTGCACGAATTGCTGGGCGATGCGACCGATCCGACCCGGATGCATGGCGTCACCGACGAGGCGCTGCGGGGCGCGGGCATCTCGCGCCAGAAGGCGGGCTATCTGCGCAGCCTGGCCGAAGAGGTGACGAGCGGCCGCCTCGATCTGGCCAATCTGCCCGAGGATGACGAAGAGGCGATCGCGAAACTGGTCGCGGTGAAGGGCATCGGCCGCTGGTCGGCGGAGGTCTATCTGCTGTTCGCCGAGGGGCGGACCGATATCTGGCCCGCCGGGGATCTGGCGGTGCAGATCGAGATGGGCCGGATACTGGGCCACGACACGCGGCCCTCGGAAAAGCAGGTGCGCGCTTTGGCGGAGGCGTTTCGCCCCCATCGCAGCGCCTTGGCGATCTTCACCTGGCATCATTATGGCGCGGGCGCGGATGCGGCCCCGGTCTGAGGAAAGGTGGACCGACGGCATGCCCGGAATGAGCAGTCGTTGAACCGCCGAAACAACATATCTTAAGTTTTGACCGGTATCAGGAGAAAGGGTGAGGAGCCAATCTCTTGAATATCAAAGAAAAGTGCCGTGCGGGCGGCCTGTCCATAATGGCCATTCTGGTGCTGGGCGGGGTTGTGACCGGATTCGAGATCGACCGCATCCGGATCGGTGGCCCCCTGGCCGACGCCAATCAGGAGATCAACGATCTCCAGGCGGATATCCTGCCGCCACCTGCCTATATCATCGAGCCCTATCTGGAGGCGACGCTGCTCGTCCAGCATCCGGAAACGCTGCCCCGGCGCCGCGCCGCGCTGGCCATGCTGGAGAAGGATTTCCGGGCGAGCATCGCGCGCTGGCAGCGGTCGGCGATCGGCGACGGGCTGAAGCCGTTGCTCGTCGACCAGGCGGCGCGTCACGCCGACCGCTTCTGGACCGAGCTGGACGATGTGACGATCCCCGCCATCCAGCGCGGCGACCGCGCCGCGGCCGAGACCAGCTATGCCCGGCTGACCCAGGCCTATGCCGCGCATCGCCGCGACATCGACACGCTGGTCGCGTCCGTTACCCGGGCACAGGGGCGCGTGACCGATGCCAGCCTGACGTCGCTGCACAGCACGATCGCGATCCTGGTGGCGCTGGGCCTGGTCATCGCCGCGCTGCTGGCGGGCGGGCTGGTCTATCTCATGCGTCGCGTGCTGGGGCCGGTCGGGGCGACCGCCGATGCGATGCGCCGGATGGCGGGCGGCGACCTGGCGCTGGCGCTCAACGGGGGCGAGCGCACCGACGAGATCGGCACCATGGTCTCGGCGGTCGAAGTGTTCCGCGTCGCCGCGCAGGCGCAGCGGACCAACGCCGACAAGCAGGAAATCGTGGTGCGCGAACTGGCCTGCGCGCTCGACCAGCTGGGCGAAGGGAATATGACGCACCGGATCGGGAACACGCTGCCGGTGGAATATCGCGGGCTGGCCCTGTCCTTCGACGCGACGATGGAGCGGCTGACCCAGACCCTGTCGCGCGTCGCGGCGTCGGCGGGCCATGTCAGGACGGGGGCGACGGAGGTCCGCTCGGCGTCCGACGACCTGTCGCAGCGTACCGAGCAGCAGGCGGCCAGCCTGGAAGAGACGGCGGCGGCGATGGACGAAATCACCACCGGGGTCCGCGAGACGGCCGGGGGTGCGACGCGCGTCAACGCGGCGGTCACCGCCGCGCACCGCGACACCCGGGAATCGGGCAAGGTCGTCCGCCGCGCGGTCGATGCCATGGGGGCGATCGAACGCTCGTCGGGCGAGATTTCCGAGATCATCACGGTCATCGACGGCATCGCGTTCCAGACGAACCTGCTGGCGCTGAACGCCGGGGTGGAGGCGGCGCGCGCGGGCGATGCGGGCAAGGGCTTTGCCGTCGTCGCCAGCGAGGTGCGTGCGCTCGCCCAGCGTTCGGCCGACGCGGCCAGGGATGTGAAGGAGCGTATCCAGACGTCGTCGTCGCAGATCGGCATGGGTGTCGGGCTGGTCAGCGAGGCGGGGCGCGCGCTGGAGGCGATTTCGGTACGGATTGAGGAGATTGCCGGGCTCGTCGCCGAGATCGCGACCTCGGCACAGCGCCAGGCGACCGGGCTGCAACAGGTGAATCTCGCGGTCGCCGATATGGACGGATCGACCCAGCAAAATGCCGCCATGGTCGAACAGGCCCATGCCGCCGCGCGCCATCTGGCGGCGGAGGCCGAGGGGCTGGCACGCGAGGTGGCGCAGTTCCGGCTGACGCGCGGGGACGGACCGGCGGTCCGGGCGCCCGCCGCCGCGGCGCGCCCGGTACTGGCGCTGGCGCGGGCCGGCTGACGGGGTGCGGGTTCGTGGGGACTGGCATCGCCGCGCATGCGCCCTTAAGTCCTGTGGCATGTTGACCCCCGAACAGGCCCGCGACCGGGCCGCCGATATCGTCGCCCGCGCCCGTGCCGCCGGAGCCGATGCCGCCGACGCCATCTTCGCCGCCGATGCCGCGCTGGAGGTGTCGGTACGGCTGGGCGCGCTGGAGGATGTCGGCCGGTCGGAGAGCGAGGAGCTGGGGCTGCGCGTGTTCGTCGGGCGGCGCTCGGCCAGCGTCTCGACCTCGGACCTGTCGGGCGATGCGATGGACCGCGCGGTCGAACGCGCGGTCGCGATGGCGCGCGAGGCGCCGGAGGATCGCTGGGCGGGCCTGGCGCCCGAGGAGCGGCTGCTGCACGGCGCGCCGCCGATGCTCGACCTGGACGATGGCGGCGAGATTGCGCCCGAGGCGCTGCGCGCCGCCGCGCTCGCCGCCGAGGAGGCCGCGCGCGCGGTGCCGGGTGTGACCAATTCCGAAGGGGGCGGCGCCTCCGCCTCGCGCATCGTCACCGCGCTGGCCACCAGCCATGGTTTCGCGGCGGGCTATGCCGCCACCGGCTATGGCCTGTCGGTCAGCGTCGTGGCGGGCGAGGGCGCGGGCATGCAGCGCGATTATGCGCATCATGGCGCGCGCCTGCGTCGCCTGCTCGAAAGCCCCGAGGCGATCGGCACGCGCGCGGGCGAGCGGACCGTGGCGCGGTTGAACCCCGGCAAGCTGGCGAGCGGCGCGATGCCGGTGGTGTTCGATCCGCGCGTCGGATCGTCGCTGGTCGGGCATCTCGTCTCGGCGATCGCGGGGGCGGCGATCACGCGGCGGACCAGCTTCCTGCTCGACCGGCTGGGCGAGCGGGTGATGGCCGAGGGCATCCGTATCGAGGACGATCCGCACCGCCCGCACGGCCTGCGCTCGCGCCCCTTCGACGGCGAGGGGCTGGCGGTGTCGCCGACCGCGATCGTCGAGGACGGGGTGCTGGAGACCTGGCTGCTCGATTCCGCCTCCGCGCGGCAGCTGGGGCTGGAGCCGACCGGCCATGCCGCGCGCGGCACGGCGGGCGCGCCGGGCGTCTCGACCAGCAACCTCTATATGGTGGCGGGCCGGGTGCCGGTCGACACGCTGATTGGCGACATCGCCGACGGCGTCTATGTGACCGAGCTGATCGGCAGCGGGGTCAATCCGGTGACCGGCGACTATAGCCGGGGCGCGGCGGGCTTTCGCATCGTCGGCGGGCGGATCGCGGAGCCGGTTGCGGAGTTCACCGTGGCAGGCAATCTGAAGGATATGTTCCTCGCCATGACCCCGGCCAATGATCTGGAGTTCCGCTACGGCGTCAACGTGCCCACGCTGCGCATCGATGGAATGACGGTTGCCGGCGGCTGACCCGATCCCCGCCCGGGACCTGATCCCGGCGGTCGTGGCGGCGGCGCGCGAGGCGGCGGCGATGGCGCTTGCCCGCTGGCGTACCGATTTCCGCCAATGGGAAAAGACCCCCGGCAGCCCGGTGTGCGAGGTCGATCTGGACGTCGACCGGATGCTCCATGCCCGGCTGACCGCGCTGGTCCCCGATGCGGGTTGGCTGTCCGAGGAGACGGCGGACAAGCCCGACCGGCTGGCCGCACGCCGGGTCTGGGTGGTCGATCCGATCGACGGCACGCGCGACTATATCCGGGGGCGCGAGGGCTGGGCGGTGTCGGTCGCGCTGGTCGAGGACGGGCGGCCGGTGATCGGCGTGCTGGCCGCCCCCGCGCGCGGCGAGCTGTGGCTGGCGCAGGCGGGGCAGGGCGCGACGCGCAACGGGCGCGCGCTGAGTGCGGGCTATTGCCGCCAGATGCCCGGCGCGCGGGTGCCGGTCGATGCGCTGCCCAAGGCCGATCGCGATCTGGTCGCCGTCTTCAAGCCCAATTCGATCGCACTGCGCATCGCGATGGTCGCCGCCGACGAAGCCGATCTGGTCGCCACGCTGCGCTGGGGCAATGAATGGGACATCGCCGCCGCCGCGCTGATCGCGTCCGAGGCGGGGGCGGGGGTTGCCGATGCGCTGGGCCAGCCGCTGCTCTTCAACAAGCCCGATCCGCGCGCCTTTGGCGTCCTGGTGACGGCGCGGGGTCTTCAGGCTCCGGCGGTCGAACGGCTCGGCCCCCGCGCCCGCGAGGTCATCGTACCCGTCACCGGCTGAGCATCTGCTCGACCCATTCGGGCACCAGCTGCCCCGCCGGACCCAGGCGGCTTTCGTCGAACCAGCCGCTCCCCTCCGAGCGATCGAGGTTCAGCTCCAGCGTCGCCGCGCCATATTCGCGCGCCATCCGCACGAACCCGGCGGCGGGATAGACCGCGCCCGAGGTGCCGATCGACACGAACAGATCGGCCTCGGCCAGCGCCGCCTCGATCCGGTCCATGTGATAGGGGATCTCGCCGAAGAACACGATGTCGGGGCGAAGCGCGCGCGTGGCGCAGGCGGGACAGGCGGTGCCGGGTGGGAGATCGTCCTGCCAGTCGAACCGCTCCCCACAGCCCGCGCACAGGGCCCGTTTCAACGCGCCGTGCATATGCAACAGCCGCTTCGCCCCCGCCCGCTCGTGCAGGTCATCGACATTCTGCGTGACGATCAGCAACTCGCCCGGCCATTCGCGGTCGAGCCGCGCGAGTGCGTCATGCGCGGCGTTGGGCGCGACCGTCGCCAACGCCGCGCGCCGCCGATCATAGAAAAGGTGGACAAGGTCCGGATCGGCGGCGAGCGCCTCGGGCGTGCACACATCCTCGACCCGGTGCCCCTCCCACAGCCCGCCGGGCCCGCGAAAGGTGGCGATGCCGGACTCGGCCGAGATGCCTGCGCCGGTCAGGATGACGATGTTCGGGATCACGGTCATCTGAAAGAGAGTCCTTGCCATTGCCTGGGTGAAACGATCCAGCCTTAACGGTACAAGAGGTCGTTTTCAGTGCGGCGATCAACAGGATGCCACTCATCGCGAAGCCTTTGGCGGCAGGAGCGTCGAAATGCCCGGAGAGCCTTTTCATGGTACAGGCACGATGCCGAAATAATCGCCGCCCACGGCGTTGGTAAGGCATGGTCCCAGACTCCGGGCATCGGCCGCTCCTCCATCCTGATAGACTATCATGCAGTGTTGTCGGGCTGCGATGTAGGCATCGGGACGCCGACGGATCGCATCGAAAAAGGGCATGCCAGGTCTCTCGCCGCGGACAGCGGCGCGCGCATTGCTTTCGGCATGATTGGCCAGGATGAGTGCGAAATCCTGTGACGGCGGACATTGTGGATCACCACGTCGCTTTTGCCAACAGAACAGATAGGCCCGATCGCGCATCTTTTGAGTCGAACGTGACCACGTCGCGTCGGAGAGCCGCCAATCACTCGTGGGACCATAGGTGGACCGCTGCTGCTCGGCGTGGAGTTGTTCTGCGGTTGGGGGCGTCTCGCGTGTCCCACAGGCGATGAGCGGCAGGGGCAGCGCTGCGATCATCAGCATCCTTATCGTGCGGTGCAAGGTTGTTCGTCCCCGTCGCTATTCCGGGCAGTACCGGCTCTGCATCACGGATCATAGCATCGGCTGGGCGGACGGATTGGCAATCAAATTTTGCGCGACACGCCGCACAAATGATCGCTGATCGGTTCTGCGATCGCTAACCGCCGGTTTCCACTCGCCCGGACCTGTGCCAAGGAAATCCGCATGACCACCCGCACTCTCCTGTCGCCAAAGGCCCCCGCATGACCGCCATCGGCATCTATGGCAGCGCCGGGCGCATGGGCCGCGCTATTGCTGAGCTGATCGAGGGCGAGGGCGCCACGTTGGCGGGGGGGTGCGACTCGCATGACGATCCGGCCGCGCTGGCGGCACGCGCCGATGTGCTGGTGGATTTCTCGATCGCGGGGGCGCTCGACGCGCATCTGGCGGCCGCGCGGGCGGCGGGAACGCCGATCGTGATCGGTACCACCGGCCTGTCGCCCGCGCAGCATGCCGCGATCGACGCGGCGGCGGCGGACATCGCGGTGCTCCAGACCGGCAACACCTCGCTCGGCATCACGCTGCTCGCCAATCTGGTGCGCGAGGCCGCGGCGCGGCTGGGCAGCGACTGGGATATCGAGATCACCGAGATGCACCACCGGCACAAGGTCGATGCGCCCTCGGGCACCGCGCTCCTTCTGGGCGAAGCGGCGGCGGCGGGGCGGGGGCATCCGCTGTCCGAACTGCGCGTCGATGGCCGTGCCGGGCTGGTCGGCGCGCGGACCGAGGGGACGATCGGGCTGGCGGCCCTGCGCGGTGGCTCGGTGATCGGCGATCATGAGGTGATCTTCGCGGGCGAGGGCGAGCGCGTGACGCTGGGCCATTTCGCGCAGGACCGCAGCATCTTCGCGCGCGGCGCGGTGCGCGCGGCGCTGTGGCTCGCGGGGCAGGCGCCGGGCCGCTATCGCATGGGCGACGTGCTGGGCCTGTAACGGACATGAAGAAGGCGGACGTCGTCGAATTCTACCACCGGCTGGCGGAGGCGAACCCGCATCCCGAGACCGAGCTGGAATTCCGCAATCCCTATACGCTGGTGGTCGCGGTCGCGCTGTCCGCGCAGGCCACCGATATCGGCGTCAACAAGGCGACGCGCGCCTTGTTCGCCGAGGTCGACACGCCGCAAAAGATGCTCGAACTGGGCGAGGATGGGCTGAAGCAGCACATCAAGACGATCGGCCTGTTCAACACCAAGGCCAAGAACGTCATCGCCCTGTCGCAGATGCTGGTCGACGATTATGGCGGCGAGGTGCCTGAGGATCGCGCGGCGCTGGAGCGGCTGCCCGGCGTGGGGCGCAAGACCGCCAATGTCGTGCTGAACGTGGCCTTCGGGCAGGAGACCTTCGCGGTCGACACGCATATCTTCCGTGTCTGCAACCGCACCGGACTGGCCAAGGGCAAGACGGTGCTGGCGGTCGAACTCAAGCTGGACAAGGCGACGCCCGCGCCGTTCCGCGTCCATGCCCATCACTGGCTGATCCTGCACGGCCGCTATATCTGCAAGGCCCGGCGGCCCGAATGCTGGCGCTGCCCGGTTGAGGACCTGTGCGCCTATCGCCCCAAGACGCCCGCCCCTGCGGCCAAATCCGGAAAAGCGCCCGTGGCGGCATAAAAGGGCTGGCGCGTGCGGACGGGCGATGCTAGTCGGCTCGCCCACGCACCCGTAGCTCAGCTGGATAGAGCGCTGCCCTCCGAAGGCAGAGGCCACAGGTTCGAATCCTGTCGGGTGCGCCATATCTGTTCAGCTTTGGGCACTGCGGCACCCGGCGTCTGGGATGCTATGATCGCGCGTTCCAGCATCGCGTTGCGCCCCGTGATCCGAACCTCGCGGTCGCCGACTTCGACGCGGTCCACGAGCAGGTGGATGTATTCCTTGCGTGTCCTGCCGTCCGACTCGTCTAGCTTACGGCGAAGCAGATCGCCAAACCGGGCGATGATTTCAGGCGTGATTCGCCGATCACCGGCGTCGAGCTGCCGTTCGAGGACGGCGATGTCGGCTTGGGTACTGGCCTTCTGCGCACGGATGTTGCCGAGTTCACTGGCGACTTGCGGATCGTCGGGGCTCAGCGTGTTGTTCCGGACCAGCCTGATTACGCTGGCGCTTTCGCCATCGAGTTGGGTCAGCTGGGCGCGTAGCCGCTTCAGTTCAGCGGCGCGCTCGGCGACGGCGGTGGCCGACCGGTCCAGCCATGTCTGCAGAAGCGTGGTCAGCCGTTCCGGCTGGACGAGATGACGGGTCACCGCGCCGACGACCAGATCGTCCAGCTGCTCCATCGGAACGCGGCGTCCCGTGCACGCGTCCGGCCCGCGCTTGATCCGCGCCGAACAGGCGTAATAGCGATACTGGCCGGATTTGCCGGTGCTCGTCATCATCCCGGCGCCGCAACCGTCCCCACCGCAACCGCAGACCGCGCGGCTGGTCAGCAGATTCGTATTCGTCTTCGCCGCCGCTTCGCCCATCCGCGGGTCGCGGTCGGCCATCTGCTGGCGGACCGCGTAGAACGTCTCTTCATCGATGATCGGCGGCACCGGGATCGGCACCCACTCGCTTTCCGGCCGCGTCTCACCGGTGCGAGAATTCCGGCGGTTGAAGATGACATAGCCTATATAGGCGGTGTTGGTCAGGATGTTGTGCAACGTCCCGATGCTGAACCGCTTGCCCCGGATGCGATAGCCGCGTTCGTTGAGGTGATGCGCCAAGCCCGTGACGCCGATCGGGCCGCTCGCCGTGCCTTCGCGATACGTCTTGAAGATGTACCGCACCATGTCGACCGTCTCGGGGTCGTGCTCCAGCTTCTTGCGGTCCTTGCCGCGCGCCTGCGGCACGGTGCAGGTGCGAAAGCCGATCGGCGGCGTCTGCCCGTTCCAAAAGCCGTTCACGGCATTGGCCACCATGGTGCGGCGAACATGCTTGGCGTTCTCGGCCGAATGATATTCGTCGAAGATGGCGAGCATCGACACGGCTAGGTCGGACGTTGGATCGTCGCCGAAATCCTGCGTCACCGAAATAATGCGGATTTTCTTGCTGCGGAGCCGCTCGCGATACTGCATGAAGTCGAGCGCATTGCGGAACAGCCGCGACAGCGAATGCGCGAGGATGATGTCGACCGGACGCTCATTCGACTCGGCGAGCGCGATCATCTCACGAAAGGCGCGCCGATGATCGTCGGTGGCGCTGCCCGCTTCCGAGAAGACCCTGACGGCCTGCGCGCCATGATCCTCGATCCACCGTTCGGCGGTGGCGATCTGATCCGGCAACGACAAGTCGTTCTTTTCCTGCCGCGTCGTCGATACCCGCGCATAGACGAAGACGCGCTTACCCGCGAACGTGTCGCTTCCCATTGTTAGACCTTTCGAACAGCGCGGCGATCTCGCCGCCGAACAGCCGATCGATCAGCGCGACCTCCTGTTCGAGGGTCGACCATGAATCGTCGAAGGCCGCGCTGACAAGCCCCGGATCGTTGATACGCGCATCACTGCCCGGCGACGCGGAGGTCACTTGGGTCGTTGAAGGTGATGCTTGCCGGCTCATGGGCCGGGCGTCGCAGGTTCAGCGCGACGCCGTTGCGGGGGGCGCTCGCGAATTTTCCAGAAGTGCCTGCGTTACCGGTTCACCGTGTGAGGTCGACAAGAAGGAGCCGAGTTTTCGATGTCTTGCTGTCTATCGCAGGCTGGTCGATGGCGTTCCCGATTTCCCATCACAGAACGGTGGTTTTGGGAAATGGCAATCGGGAACGGATTTTGAGAATGTCCATGTCCCAGGCATACGTTGGACCACCCGACTCAACCGGAATCCTACCTCGGGTTCGTTTTCGGGAACGTGATCACGCCGTTTGCCGGCGGGGCATAGGCCGCTAGAGTAAGCCGAAGGTTGAGCGAGGACGGCAATGGAAGCAGCGTGCCAGTGTAATCAGTTGAAGATGGAGCTGCCGTCACGCCCTCTCATAACGATCGCGTGCCACTGTATCGATTGCCAGAAACGAACCGGCGCACCTTTCGGCGTTCTCGCCTATTACCGGGTAGATCAAGTTTCGATTACCGGCGAGGCCAGAACCTACGAGCGTGTTTCTGCCGCAGGCAACAAGGTCGAAACATCCTTCTGTCCGGTTTGCGGATCAACTGTCTGCCTTAAACTCGCCAAGCAGCCTGGCCTCCTTGGCGTTGCGCTCGGGGCGATTGCCGATCCGGGCTTTGCCGCGCCATCATGGTCCGTATGGGAACAGTCCAAACATCATTGGATCGACATGCCGGGTGAGGTGCAGCACTTCCCGCAAGGCGATTAGCGGCTTCCCGATCAACCATGCTTGATCGGGAATGAGAAACGGTTCTCGAAACCCGTCCCAATCGGGAACGACACCGCCGGCTATTGCTAGGTCGATTTGATTCCGAAGTTGACGTTGAGCGCCAGCGCTCCGGCCCTCGTGATCGAAATCATCCGCGAGCGATCTGTGCGACGCATCCAGCCCTGTTCGATGCACGCATTCAGCAGGGCCGCACCGACCGTCCCGGCGATGTGCGGGCGGCGTTCGCTCCAATCGAGGCAGGGGCGGCAAAACAGCCTGCGCGCCGTCGTGCGGTTCAGTGCGGTATCCACGTCAACACCGATCGACCGGAGGAACATGATCCCTTCGGCGGATAGCTCACCTCCACCAGCCAGATCGGTGATGTAGCCTCGCTCACCCATGCGATCGGCGACAGCCACGGCGATGCTGCCGGCAAGATGGTCGTAGCAGGAGCGGGCGCGCCGCATCGCGGCATCGCGAGGGCCTGTCCTTACCTTGCGGCTTGCAAGGTTCGCGGGTTCGGCCGCGACCGCCATGATGCTTTCGATCATGGTGGCGACAGTCACCGAGGCAAGCCGATGATAGCGATGGCGTCCCTGCCGCTCGACAGCCAGCAGCCCGGCCTCCGTCATCCGCCCTAAGTGACTGCTCGCCGTCTGGGGGGTGATCCCTGCAACGTCGGCCAGCTCGGTCGCCGTCAGCGCGCGCCCGTCCATCAGCGCCACCAGCATCGCGCTTCGGGCAGGATCGCCGATCAGGGCGGCGATTTCGGCAATTCCGGTCGTGGTCAGCATCTATCTCTCACCCGAAGCGGGTTTCGTTGCACACGTCCTCGTATATGCGGCTTCCGTAACGGTTCGATCCCGGTCGAAGCATCGCCCAAAGCCCGCGATCTATGAAGGCCCGGTCACGGCAACACCGGAAGGCCATTCATGATTACGTGTTTCATCCGCTATGAAATCGACCCCTTTCGTGTCGATGCATTCGAGGAATATGCCCGCAACTGGGGGCAGGCAATCCCGCGTTGCGGGGCCGATCTGATCGGCTATTTCGCCCCTCATGAGGGGTCCGCGACCACGGCCTACGGCCTTTACAACATTGAAGACCTCGCCGCCTACGAGGCTTACCGTGCGCGACTGCGCGATGATCCCCTTGGTCGAAGCAATTACGAGTTCGCAAAGCGGGAGCGCTTCATCCTGCGCGAAGATCGCATGTTCCTCCGGCTTGCTTCGACACCCCATGCCTCGCTGGTAAAACCATGATCGCCGTCATCTTCGAGGTCGATTTGGCCGAGGGCCGAACGGATCAGTATCTTGCGCTCGCCGCTGCATTGCGCGGCGAGCTGGAAACGATCGACGGCTTCCTGTCGGTTGAGCGTTTTCAAAGTATGTCGACGCCAAACAGGATGGTGTCGCTCTCGTTCTTTCGGGATGAGCAGGCCGTCCAACAATGGCGAAACACGTCCGCGCACCGTGCCACGCAGGCGCGGGGGCGAGCAGGCATTTTCACGAACTATCGGCTGCGGGTCGCCAGCGTCGTCCGCGATTACGGGATGGTCGATCGTATCGAGGCCCCAGCAGATAGCCTAGCTGTTCATTCGATGTAGGACAGTCGGCTCACCACTGAAACACAGCCACCCTTCGCATTTCCCCTGCCGGGGAGGTTTCGGGAAACCCAGTTGCTTCCCGCTCAACCATCCCAATGGGAATGCCCCGGCCGTCTCGTTCGCCGTTCCTAATCGAGAAGGCATTCACCTCACCGTCACCGGGGCTATCGTTCACGATCTGACGGTTGGCAGTCCTGCCTAGCTCTGGCATCGCTAAGCCTATGGCGAAGGTAGTATGTGAGTGGGGTATGTCCGGAATTGAGGCTTGGAAAGCCTCTGCAGACGTGTTCATCATTGTCGATGTGCTGTCTTTTTCAACAGCCGTCAGCGTTTCCGTCGAACGAGGTGCGACGGTGTTTCCGTTCCCATACGGAGATGCCACGGCAGCGGCGGTTGAAGCTGCTCGACATGGAGCGATCGCAGTATCACCGCGAAGCGCTGGCGGGGGGCAACTCTCTCTTTCGCCAGTGAGCTTGAAGCAGATTGAACCAGAATCACGCCTCCTGTTGCCGTCGCCTAACGGCTCGCGCCTATCTCTGAATACTGGCAGCATTCCGACAATTAGCGGTTGCCTTCGAAATGCACGCGCAGTCGGCGATGCGGCGAACCGCCTTGCCGGTGATGGAACCATCGTCGTGATCCCGGCGGGCGAGAGGTGGCCCGATCAGACGCTACGACCGGCCATTGAGGATTGGCTTGGAGCCGGCGCGATAATCGAAGCTTTGGACGGCATATTGGGGGCAGAAGCGGATTTGGCGGTCGAAGCCTACAAAGCGGTGAAGTCACGCCTCCCCTATATCATACGTGAAAGCAGGTCAGGACGTGAACTCTCCAACTGGGGGTACGCCGAGGACGTGGAGTTGGCGCTTGAAATCGGTGTCACCGACGTTGTGCCGTTGATGCGGGACGGTGCCTACCAATCTGCGTGAGCATCTTTCCTAGCCATTCGTCAGCTTTCCCGATCAACCATCGGGAAATGGGAAGCGGTCAGACCGTCGCTGCCGTTCGCCCCTTTGCCAACCAGTCGCGTCGAACTGCGATACCGGACGCCAGCCAGAGCGCGCCAGCAGCCATGAACCCGGCCACCTCGCCGCCTGTAGGGGTTCCGATGATGAAGCCCATGATCGCCGCCACAACCAGCGCCTTCCCAAGGACATAGAACGGGCGAAAGCCCGCAGCGAAAGCGATCGGCAGGAAATGCAGGCCGACAACCAGCGCCATCGACGGCAACAGAAGATCGGGCCGATGCAGGTTCATGACGATATTGGCAGCAAGGAAAAGGCCGACGCCTTCACCGATGCTACTCCACATGATGGCTCGTTCTTCCTTCGGCGAAGGCTTGATGCCCTCGCCGGGTGTTCGGATCACATAGCTTGCGGCTAAACCGATCAGGATGAACGCCAAGAAGGGCAGCGCCAGAATGGCCCCGGACAAGTGCCATTGCCAATATAGCGTCAACGAAGCGAAAACCGCCCCGAAGAAGCTCATAATCAGCGCGCCCCATGCCCCCACAGCCGGTCCCCTTTTTCTAGGTAGTCGGCGCACAGTACGTCTGACGTTTGGACTGGTCGAGAGAGATTAGATCAGGGGCTATGCCGACCCCTGTTCCCGATCGGGAACGACGGGCGGGACGGCAAAGATCGTCCCATTGGGATGGCGGATTGGGAAAGCGTTAGCTCACTCCCCGCTGGCCACGATCCACTTGCCGAACAACTCAAACCCGCACGCTTTTGCCAACGCAACGGACGCTTGGTTGTCCATCTGGCATCGATACTGCGGCTCATACCCTTGCTGTCGGGCAAACCCGCTGAGCGATCCAACGGCAGCACGAGCATAGCCTTTGCCGCGCGCATCGGGAAGCGTCAGGACGCCGAGGTCAGCGACCGGACTATCGTCCCACAGGATCGCGCTTGCGGCGCTGACCAATCGATCGCCATCGAAGCACCCGAATACGGCCCATTGGTCGAGTTCGACATAGGAATCTTCCCGGTCCTGCTCCGAGGCCGTTGCGTAGAAGGTGTCGAATACCGCACGGTCGTTTTCGGTGAGCCGCCGAGCCGGCGCGGAATGGCCTGCCTCCGCCGCAGCATCGGCCGGAAGGTAGAACAGGAAGTCGGGATCGTGAAAAGCGATGCCCTCGTTCGTCAGCCGCTCGCGCAAAGCCGTGGCGCTCGCCCCGGTCGTTTCAAGGTCGATCGCGGTGGCCAGCTCGGGCGTGATCGCCGCCTGTACCGAGCCATCGGCTCCTTCCAGCATCATCGCCGGACGCTTGCGGCTGAGCGTGTGGACTAAGGATAGGGTGAGATCGGCCTCTATCTCGACGACAGTGCCTTCAAAGGCTTTGCGCCAGTAATCGAGGATGGGACGGGGATAGTTGGACATACCGTCGTAATAGCATTGTCGGCGAAGGGCAGGTAGCAGCCGAAAACCCTTCCCGATTGGGAACGACGGGCGGGACGGCCAAGGCCGTCCCATTTGCGATCCTTGTAGGAAAGCCGCCTCACTCAAATTGCCGGGTTCATCTGCGCCGACACGCTATTGGCCATATGCGCCGTCACCCGCATATCGACGCCGCACCGGCAGCCGGAACGGTTTGATTTCACCCCACTGCTAACCAGCGGAAGGCAGTGACGATCGACCAAGTGTCGGACGATTGGCGTCCGACGGATTGCCGTCCATGCCATCCGCTGAAAGCGAGTGGCACGGACGGGGTCATCGCGTTTTGGTCTTCGCCTTCTTCTTTTTTTTCGGCGCGTCCTTCCGCTTTCGCGACAGCATTTCGCGCATCAGGTCAGTCGACGGGGGCGAGATCATCATGCCGAAGTTCTGCGCGCCGCGAGCGGCAGCAATGTCGTCGGTCATGGCGGAGGATGGCGGCCAGTTATGTCCCATGCCACCGTGGATCGGCGATACGCCATGTGCTCGACCCAAAATCGCGACCACTTCTTCGGGCACGCGGCTCGTATCCCGGAGGATCTTAGGCAGGATACCCGCCTTCGCCCCATAGTACCCCATGATCGCGTCCCGTTGATGCTGCAGGTAATGCGCGATGTCATCCCCACGGTCGTTGAGCCACAAATGGGCCTGATAGCGCGCCGTGTAGCCGATTTCGCCCGGTTTCGGCCGATCGGCAACCAGCGCAAGGGCTTTCTTGCGCAGCGTGTTTCCCGACTTCTCCTTGAGGATATCGTCCATCGCGAAGGGGCTGAACGCGTCGAGCGGATCGTCGTTCTTGCCCTGCGCCTGCCGCAACAGCCAGACTGCGGCAGCCGGGTTGTTCTCCGTCATCCATGCATAGCTGATCGTCGCGATCGCCCAGGACACGCGCCGCATCGACATGGTGCTGAGTCTCCGTCCGCCCGGTCGGCAGCGACAGTTCCAGTCCTGGGCCGTCATCATGATCTCCACCAGCCCGACCGAGGCGTGCTGGCGCCAATCCAGCCCCCAATATGTCGCGGCGGGGCGGTTCTGGCGCGACCATCCGTGATCGTTGCGCTGTTCCAGCCAGAAGGCGGGATGGGCCTCGAAATCGCGGGCGATCGCCTTCGCCTGTTGGGGCGTGGCGGGCGCGATATCGAGACCCTCCCGCTCTTCGGCCACCGCCGACAGGCTTGCGGCGCAGACCTTGGCCCAGGCCGCTGCCGCTTCGGCATCGCCGCGCTGCAGGATGGTCCCCGGCGCACTCAGGGCGATCGACTGATAGGGCAGCATCTCGATCGCCCGCTTGATCGCTGACGGTTGATGGGGACCGCCCGCCAGCGGGACGCGGGGCACGAAGCGCCGCGTCGAGAGCTCGATGCCTCCGTCGAATGCCATGACGAGAAGCCCGTCGTGGTTGACGGCCAGGCGGGCAAGTTCGGCGTAAAGGACGGCGACGAGGAAGGGCGGGAGATAGTCCGCCTCCGGCGCTTCCCACAACGCGCGCACGCGGTCGGGCCACGGATCATCGGCAATCGTCGGGCGCAGCGCGATCGCGCCCTTGAAGTCCTTGGCGATCACCCGGTCGAAGATTGCACGGTCGCGCAGTCGCAGGTCGTCGAGATAGATCGCCAGGTCGCGGGGCGAATGACCGACCAGCGTGACCAGATGCTCGGCACGTCCGCAATGCGCGGCCATGCTGCTGACGGCAAACGGGTCATGGCCCATGACTGCGCGAGGATCGCGCGGGCGGACCAGGATCTGCCGCCAGATCGATCCGCCGAGTTGCGCCGCGGTCATCGTACCGTCGACGATCGCAACCGCGCCTTCGGGCAGCGGGTCCAGGTCGATCGGAAGGCGATGGGGCGTGCGGGCGATGCCGCAGCCATCGGTCGGCGGCTGGCCCGGCACCCAATAGTCCCAGCCACAACGCAGACCGACGGACGGATCGATGCCGTCGTCGAGGCCGGCCTGCGCGACCGCTGCGGCGATTTCGTCGGTGATGCTCATGCCACGTCTCCCACGTCCACCGTACCTCGCGGGATGTTGAGGGATCGTATGTCGCTGCGCGCCTGCTCGATCGCGCGGGCGAGCGCGGCATCGTGATCGGCGAGCCATTGTTCCTGCGCCGCGGTGATGGCGACCAGCGCTTCGGCGGCGATCGCCAGATCATGCCAGTCCTTTTCCGACCCTGGCGGGGTTGCACCCAGCGCTCTTTCAATCTGCTGCATCCGGCCGATCAGTTCCTCGGCACGACGCGCGAGCGCGTCGTAGCCTTGGAAGCGCTCGACGCGGCCGCCGACAACGACCGAGCGGAATTCGTCGAGGATGTCGCTCATGCCGCGTTCCCCACGGTGCTCGTGTCGTCGAGCATGGGTCGATCGGTTGCGCTGATCACCTCACCAGTAGACGCGGCTGCGACGTTGGCCGAGGCGGGCGGCGGCCCGTGCGGGGTATCGGGATCGACCGGCGTGCTGGCGAGCCGTGGATTTCCGCCATGCCGCTCGATCCAGTCGTGTGCCTCACCGCGATTCATCCGGGCGGGCGGCTCGAGATCGAGCGCGGCCACCATCCGTCCAATCAGGAATCCCTGTGATTTCGTCATCGCCTTGCGCCGCCATGCATTGCTGTCCGGATGATCACGCTGCCAGACGCGAAAGCCAGCGACGTCCTCCGCATAGGCGCGGGCTGCGCGGTCGAGCAGTAGCGCCTCCCCGCGCTTCGTCCACTCGTCGAGATGGGCACGGACCGCCGCGACCTCGACCGCGATGATCGTGGCGCCTGGCATCGCGGCGGCGAAGGGTGCGACCAGCTCAATATAAGCGTCGAGCGGCTGGTGGCGCAGCCAGACGCGCGCCGCCGCCATTTCGCCCGTATATCCCACATCGCGTTCGAGCCACGCGAGCGCCATGCGGTGCCACTGCTCTGATCGCGTGGCCGACAGTAATCGCCCCTTGGCGTTACGCGCCCTTCGCTTGATCTCGGCCAGCCGTTCCTCAGCCCTGCGTTCTACCGCGATGGCCGCCTCATATTCGCGGCGGCGGCGGGCTTCGATGGCGTCGTATTCCATGGGTCTTCTCCTCGTCCGTGATGGACGGGCTGACGATACGAACCGCCGATTCCGGCCGTTGCGGGGGGCGCTCCACTTTCGCTGACGATGGATGCGCCGGTGGGTGATCGACCGCCTGCTGCGACGTCGAACCGGAACCCGCCTGCTCCGCGCATTTCCAGATCCGTCAAATGGAGCGCCCCCCGCAACGGCGGTGAGCATCGGTTCCTACGAAGCGAAAGACCGCAGATGAGGGAAGGTCTGGGGGGGTGGGATGCGAAAGAAATGTTGACCCCCGTCAACGCCGCATCCGCTCCTGATCCCACCCCCCAGCCTGCGGCGTCACGATCGAGGGCACGCGATGCTGCTGGAGACCGAGGAAGGAATATGGGCACGGGCGGACGCGACAGTCTTCCGCCTGCTGATGGACGGCGGGCGGACAGAGCGCCGTATCCAGGCGGCGGAACGCACGGTCGCCGCAGCCTTTCGGCGCGTTGTAGCGCTGCGCCAGCGTCGGCGCGTTCGCGCAGCGCGGGAACAGGCGGCGGCCGACCGCAGACTTGACCGGGAACTGGCGCGTACCTGGGGGCATCCGCTGCGCATCCGCATGGCCAAGGCCGATCGACCGGGACCAGGCAGCGCAGCATCGTCCCGTAAGATGGCGATGCTCACCGCCGTGTCGAAGCGCGCCATCCGCACCTACCGCGTGCCGCTGGTCGATGCACGCGGCCGCATGGCGCTTTTCTTCCGCATTCGATACGTCGGCTTTAAATCGAAGACATGGCGCGCGGGTCTGCCCGCTGATCACGCACTCTATATCCTGCGCGAGGACGCGCTCGAGCGGATCGGCGATGACGCGATCGATTCCGTGCCGATGTCGAACATGGGCATGAACGCGCAGGAGATTGCGGCAGGCTGGCGCGCGCTGGAGGCGGTCGAGGAAGGCTATCGCGCGAATGCGATCGTCCAGCATCGCATCATCTGGAACCTGCCGCATGACCTGACCGCGGTCGAGCGCCGCGCGCTGGTCGAGGAGTTCTGCCAGCGGACTTTCGGCCGCCTCGGCCTGCCGTGGGTCGCTGCGATCCACACGCCGGATGCCAAGGGCGACGCGCGAAATCACCACGCGCACATCTGCTTCTCGCTGCGACCGTGCGAGCGCACCGGCGACCATGAATGGTCGATCGCGCAGGAAAAGGTGAACGGCCTGACCGACCCGGACGGCCTGAAGCTGATGCGGGCGCTGGCCGCCGCGCACATGAACCGTGCCTGCCGCGCGGCTGGGCGACCGGAGCGCTTCACCCATCAGACGTACAAGGAGCGCGGGATCGACGCCCAGCGGCAGGCGCATGTCGGTGCTGCTGCGATGGCGGCGCACGAACGCGGCGAGCATGTCCATGCCATTGTCCGCAATACCGTCATCGCCGAGAGCAACGAGCTCGCGGTCGAGAAGGCTCGGGTTGAACGGGAGGTGCAGGCCCACGGCCGGCTGACGTCGCTGCTCGAACGACGGATGCACATGGCTGGCTTGCGGGCCCACGCCGCTGCGATCACCGCCCACGCGACGATGATCGCGACGTCAGCCCGCGAGATAATCGAAGGGGTCCGCCGAGCGAAGCCTGTCGTTCGACCCGTCGCTTCACAAACCGTCCTGAAGGTTCGCGATCACGCTCAGGCGGTCCTGCAGCGCATCCAGCGGCGACAGATCGTGCATCGGCCGTCGCCTGCGGTGCGGAACAGGGCCATGACACTGGCGGTCACGGCCCGAACGGTCGCGGAGCGGATCGGCATGGTAGCGTCACCGGTCATAACGTCCCAGACCGCACTGATGCAGTCCCGACGTATCGCGACGATCGTGGCGGGTCGGGCCAAGTCGAACGTGCTGCAGAGGAAACTGGCCGAGCAGCGTGCCACAGCCGCAGCGATCCACCAGCGCCTCGTCACACTTGATCGGCAACATGCGCATGAACACGCTCGCCGCCTGATCCTGACCGCTGAACCGACGCCCTATCGGCAGGAACACAACCGCCTGATCCTCGATCTGTCCGCCATGGCCATGGGGGCCCGTCAAATGATCGAAAGCCTGCCGCGCGATGATCTCGGCCGTGCCCTGCGCGAGCGTCATCGCCTCGACCAGCAGCGTGCAGCCGAACAACGCAAGACCGCTGACGCTGCGGCGAAGCGCGTGGAAGCCGAACGCGCTGCCGAAGCCGCTCGACGTATACTGGTCGAGGAAGCCTGCCGCATCCTGCGCGACGCGGAACCGCGCCCTTACCGCCGGAACGGCGAGCGGATCGTACCCGACTGGTCCGTCCTGCCTCAGCGAGAGCATGACACGGTGATAGCGGTCGGCATCGGTGACGATGACCTGCGCCGCGCTCTCCTTGACCGTGTCCGACACGACGACCGTGCCGACCGAACCGCAGCGCTGCTGGATGAGATCGAGAGGAAACGTCGTCCTGTGCCGACCGTCGATGGTCGCCGACGGGTCGATGCGCTGATGCTCGCGACCTTCGGCCTGCGTGACGACGACGTTCAAACTGAGCCGGTGCAGCGCCAGCTCGAAGATATTGCGGCACAGCAGATCGGCGAACACGCGATGATCGCAAGCTATGCCATGTCGCATTCCGACCAGCTGGTGCGGATCGACGCGGGTTGGTCGCTCAGCCAAGCCGCCCCAGATGTTATGCGAGATCTGGTCGAGGCTTGGCGCCATGACGACAAGGTGCAAAGTGTCCTTGAAAGGCTCGCCGAACGGGTGCGGGCCGACATTGGGACCGCGCCGAAGCCAGGCTTGGCGATGGCCGACCCGCTGACGGGGGCTTCACGGCGGAGCGGTGTGCCTGATGCCTCGTCATCCAGCACACCGCCGCCATTATTGCGAAGCGGCATTTATGCCGCCGCGCCGCCCGCATCTGGCGGAACCTCTCCGCGTCATGCGGATGGCAATGAAGGCGGGAGGCCCCGTCGGACGCCGCTGATCGACGATCCGGGCACGATGTCACGGTGAGTAGTCCATCACATGGTAATGTACCACTTGCCGTCGATGCGGCGTACCTTGCCGGTGTCGGTCTGTGTCGATCCATCGCCAAAGCGGGTGACGGTGGTCACCACGGCGTGATCCCCGTCCGTCTGTTGGACCTTCTCGACCTCAACCGACGTCACTCCGCCCCGCTTCTGCGCGTTCGCGGCCTTGCCTTGCAGCATTGGCGTGATGAAAATTCCGGCGGTCGCCTTGATTTCCGGGTCGATCCGCTCGAGCGCTTCGGCCGTCTGACCACGCCCGGCCGCCTCCATCGCGGCACGGGCAGCGTCACCCGGTCCCTGGCCGCAGGCGGTCAGCGCCAGAAGCGCGGCGGCTACGACCAGCGGACGGATGTGCATCGTCCCCTTCAGGATCGCGCCCATCACAGCACCGGCTCCTTGGCACGGGCGGCGATGAAGGCGTCAGCGGCCTGTTCGACAAGCTGGCCTGGTTGCTGCGCCGAACCCTCCGGTGGCGCGATCTCGACCGTTCCGCCCCGCGGGCCGATATTCGCGCTGGCGCGGAAACCACTCCCGCCCTTGCTCCAGCGTGCCGCGAATGTATCGCCGGGCTGCTCCTCGAGAGGCTTACCCCATTTCTCGACCAGCATGCGACGCCATTCGGCGACTGTCGTTCCCTGCGGCGCAAGGTACACGATCGACGACAGATGCGCCCCGTCCGGCCAGACCAGCGTCCTCAACACATAGCGTCCGCCAGCATCGTCCTGAAGCGTGGCCTCGCCAAGCACGCTGCGCCGTGTTTCCACGCCACCAACGCCTCCATGAATGTTGATGGCGCTGCGAACCTGACTTTCGAAATCGACGAAGCGGGTCACGCCCCGGCTCGTCAGCTTTCGCGTCGCGATGACGGCGGAAACCTCCGCCTCGCTCATGCCAAGGCGAAAGCCGCCGAGGTCGAAGGTGACCGGATCACCGGCAACGCTGCGATCGACAGCGCGGGTCAGGCCGACGATCACCGGCGTGGCCAGCATGGTGATGGCAGGCTGCTTCGGCCCGTTGCCGAAGACGGATGGGATCTTGTCGAGCAGCTTGGTGATGGGTGCCCGCTGGGCGGCGGCGGGCACGGCGGCCAGCCCGATGACAAGTGCAATGGTCAAACGCATAAGTGTCTCTCCCTGTGATATCGGTCGGATCAGAAGCCGGCGTGCCAGCCGACGAGCGCGGCGACGGAGCCGTCGGTGACGTCGTGCATGACGCCGAGGCGGAGCGGCATGGCGGTGCGGGTGACGTAACCGGCGGTGAGCTGGACACGGCGTGGACCAGCAAGACTGGCGCGGGTGACGCCGTACAGGACCGAACGGCTGGCAAGGTCGTAGCCGGTGCCCAGCGTCAACTCCGCCGCGCCCGCCTCGATGGCAAGCGGCTGCGCGATCCCGAGCGTCAGCAGACCGCCGGGCACCGCGCCGGTTGCCTGCACGCCGATCCGGCTGCCGAGGATCGGGGTCGCGCCCGTCACCAGCGAGGCGGCGTCGATCTTCAGCCGGGTGACGCCCAGCGAGCCATAGCCCTCCAGCGCCCAGCTATCGGTCACACCGATGCGGTGGTGAACCTCGACCATGACGGTGCGGGCGCCGCGTCCCAATCGCAGCGCACCGGCACCGGTCGGCATACCCATCAGCGTGCCATCCTCGTCGATGAACGAGGCGCGCAGATCGAGGCCACCCCGGCTCCAGCCCAGCGTCATCGCCTGCGCGGCACTCTCGCTGGCTCGCCCCGCCGCCATGGTCAGCCCGAGCCGTCCGCCACCGACCGCACGGTCGACGCCGAGGCTGTTCGCGGCCTGCGGGGCATAGGCGAGCACGCCATCGGCGAAGGGCACCAGACCCATGACATCGGCCTGGAGCATGTCGGCACCGTTCCACGCCGCATGCACCCCGGTCATCCCGTCAGTGTAACCGAAGGTGCCTGCCGTCACTGCCGCTTGGACCTGGCCCTGTCCGGGGCCGAAGCGGGTGCTGGTAAAGCCCATCGTTCCGCTGAAGCCGCCGAGCGACAGGCTCGCCTGTCGCCCCATCTGCTGGACCCGCCGCTCGATGCGGCGGTCGGCCATGATCTGCGGCTGGACGACGAGCGCGGCGACCGAACCCGAAAAGTCGCGGCCATAGGCGTCGAGCACCGTCACATGCGACAGCGCTGTTTGGATCGCAGCGGTACCGACCGCCCCCGGCACCACCATCACCGATTTCGCGACGCTGGTCTGGGTCGATCCGTTCGACAGCGTCGGATTGACCGGCGACAGCGCCGCCTTGAAGTCGACCAGCCCCATGCCGAATACCTCGTCCGGTCCCGGCGCACCGATGTCCTTGGCGGTCTTCAGGATGACGTCGCCCGCTTGCTGGCCGCTCAGCTGCGGCCATTTGGACAGGATGTCGGCGGCGAGGGCTGCGACCACGGGCGCCGCCGAACTGGTGCCGGAGAACACGCCGACCGTGCCATCGACCAGCGTGGTAACATTGGCGCCGACCGCAACGACGGTGCGGTCCTTCATCGACCCCGCCCTATTCGAATAGGCCTCGATTTCGTATTGATTCAGCGCCGGGCTGAGCGCGCCGACAAACAGCACCGCCTTGCGATTGTCGGCGGTGATCCACTGGCTATTGTGGGGATCGGCAGCGCCGTAATTGCCGGTCGAGTTGACCAGCAGGCCACCGGTCGCCGCCAGCCTTTCGGTTGCCGCAGTCCAGCTCGCGCTGCCACCGACGAGCGATGAACTGACGATCTTGATACCCTTGTCCGCCGCATAGCGGATGGCCTCGTCGGTGTGCCACAAGATTTCCCCTTGCGTCTTCTCGTCCCAGTCGGCGACGCGGAGCGCAACGATCGTCGCGGACGGCGCATAACCCACTGCGCCACCGCCATTAACCCTGGCGGCGATGATGTTGGCGACCGCCGTGCCGTGGTCCGACGCTGCGCTGCCCAGCTCGTTACGCTTGGTCCGAGTGCCGTCCGCCGCCACGATATAGCCGAAGTCCTTGGAAAGCGTCTGGTCGATGCGGCCGTCGAGCTCGCCGTTCACGTTCATCACGCCATCGTCGACCACGGCGACGGTAACGCCTTGGCCGGTGTGCCCGCTGTCGAGCGCGTACAGCGCATTCATGAACTCGTTCGCACCGTAGTTGCGGCGGAACTCGGGCGTGTCGTTGACCGAGCGGATCGGCTGGCGGTCCGATGGCGTGATGACATAGCCTGGCGGTGGCGGCACTGGCGCCGAATAGACCGGTGGCGTTGGCGTTGGCGTTGGCGTTGGCGTTGGCGTCGGCGTCGGCGTCGGCGTGGGTGAAGGCGTCGGAGACGGCGCGGGCGTTGGGCTCGGCGACGGCGTTGGCGACGGGGTCGGACTTGGCGATGGCGTCGGTGTCGGCGCAGGCGTCGGTGATGGACTGGGCGTCGGCGTCGAGCCGCCAGTCGGCGGTGGCGTCGCCACGCTGCCCGAACTGCTGATCGCGCCGCCGCCCCCGCAGGCGGCGATCGTCATCGCCAGCATGCTGGCCGACGCTGCTCTGATCTCCCGTATTCCAACCATCATCATCCCCCGATGGGGGTGCATACCGGACAGCCGGCGGCACCCCGTGAAATGGCGGGGTGCCGGCCCTCTGGAGACCGGATGTTCGAAACCTGCAGTAAAACAGGCGCGGGCGCCTTTAGCCGGGTGGCCTGGACATACGCGTCCGCCACCCGGTCACAAAGAGCTTTGCGACCGTTTGTTGGTCTTGCGACCGGCTTTTACTGCGGGGTTTCGACGCCCCGGTTCGCGGACAAAATCCGCGAACCGCCTCAGGCTATAAGTCAAACCTTAACGAATTGCGACAGTCCGAAGGGCACATCCATGCCGCTGGCATGGAAAAGGGGCGCTGTTGGCGCTGATCCGTACGGACAGATGAAGCGAAGGTTCTGAAAGAAGGGAAAAACAGGGCCGGCATCCGCCGGCTCGGCCCTCGGTCAGAATTTTCATCGTCGATCGGTCCTGCCGGTCATTCCCACCATCCGCGTGTCCTTACCCCAGCCGCCTCGCGCGGCCTGGGGCCTATGGCGCGTACCTGGAGCTCTCCGCCTATGCTTCCTTCACCTATCATCACGGCCCTGAGCGTCGCCCGGCTCGACGTCGGTCATCGCCTGGGCGTCGACCGCCAGATCCCCATCGGGGCTGCCGTTCTGACCGCCGAACTGCGCGGTCCGGACATTCACTTTGCCTTCGACAGCTGCGTCCTCCAGCCTTCTGATCCCGCCGAGTGGCTCCTGACCTGGCTTGACGAACAGCTGCTACGTGATGGGGCAACGATTGCCGGATATGGCCTCGACGACGACGCGGCACTCCTCGACCACCTGCCGGGAGCCGAATGGTCGCCCTGCATCCGCGCGCTCGCGGGATGCGGTCAGCAATATGCCCTGAACCTGACCGCCAGCCATGACGACAAACGGCTGACCTTCGCGCAGGCCTGCGCGAACATGAACATTCTCCATGCCCCGGTCGATCGGGGCCGCCGTTTCGCTGCCTGGCTGCGGTCGGACGTCAGTGAGATCGAGGGGCAGGTGCAAGTCGATGCAATCGCCACCTTTCGGCTCGTCATACGGCGCTTCGCCGCGCTGAACCCGGTCGGACACAGCATCGCCGCCGTCCTCAGCGACCATCTCTCCGTCTGGCTCGGCGAAAGCGATCACGCCGCAGCGCAAGCGCACGTCGCGGACCTGCTGTCCGCCGCCGACTGATCCCACACGGCCGCCATACGGCCAAAATTCAAGGAAACGCCCATGTCTCTCATCGACCTGTCGATCGAGGAGCGAGGTTTCGCGCCCGCGTCGATCGCACTCGCCATCCGCACCATCGGGGCCTGTCCCGCCGCGCGCAACAGGCCGGATGCCCGCATCCTCTGCGGGATCGGCCTACTCACGGTCTCCACTGATCATGAGGGCTACCGCTTCTCGACCGAGGCTCGCTGCCTCGGCGAAGGGGACACCGTCCTTGATCTGCTCGACTGGCTGGAGCCGCACGTCGCATCGCCCGGTGCCGTGGTCAGCTGGGACAATTTCGGCGCGGTGCCCTACCGTCTGCTCGCGCTGGCCGATCCGGCGCGCCATCCGCAGATCATCATGGCCGCCGCCGACACCGCGGGACGATGGCGGGCCCTGCCGCTCGGGTACACGTGGCACCTTCGCCAGGCGCGTGCGCATCTCATGCCCTGCATGTGCCTGCCGCAAACGCCGGTCGACGAATGCGCTGCAGAGATGCCGACCGTCCTGCTGCCGGATCCAGCGACCACTGCGGTCGAACTGATCGGTGAGGCGATCGCCGGATGGCGATGCTGGGCTCAAGGCTTCGGCGATTTCGACGACGCTGACCACCCCGCACAAGCCGCGCTTAGGGCGCTGGACCGCTGGCGGGGCGAGCAGCCCGCCACCCGCTGACCTTTACCCATCGAAATGCGGGCGCGCGAGCGCCCGCCGGAGAACAACCATGCACCACGACCTGACATCGCTCTGGAAGAGCAACACGCCCCGCTTCGTCGTCGTCCTCGATGCCGAACTCGCCTATAACCATGAAGCGCATGGCCGATACCAGGCAAGCGAACGCTTCCTGCCCGCCGATGCCGCTAATCTGTCTTCGCGCGAATTACGCACGGACCCGCGCGTGACGCCCCGCTGGCCCTGTCACCGGATCACGACGCTGAGTTGGCTGGTGATGACCGAGGCCGAGGACGGCTTGCGCCCGGTCAGGCTGGAAACGCGCGGCCTGCCGGAGCACGATGAAGCTGCTGTCCTGAAGGCCTTCTTCACCGACATGGAACAACTCGGCCATGTCCAACTCGTGACCTGGGGTGGCTTCCACGCCGACCTGCCGCAGATCCTGATCGGGGCGATCGACGCTGGCCTGCGGTTGCCATCGTGCCTGACCGGCCTGTTGTCGCCGTGGCGGCGCGATGCATCGGGCCATCTCGACCTCTGCAGCGAAATGTGTGGCGGGGCGGCACCCGCACACCTGGCTGAGGTCGCTGCCCGGCTGGGCATCCCGGCCAAATTGACCTGCCGGCCGGACCTCGTCTCGCAATTGATGCAGCAGGGCAAATGGTCGGCAGTCCGCTCGGTCTGCGAGGGCGATGTGCTGAGCACGGCGGCACTGTTGATGCGCTGGCGTCACCTGTCCGGCGGCACCGTCTCGATGCTGGAGGCCATGCGGCGGTTGACTGGGTTCGTTGCCGAGCACTGTGGTCATCGCCCCTACGCTGCCGACTGGGGACGATACGGCGACCGCGTCCTGCACGAAGCCATCATGGCCGAAACACTCAAGCGCGAAGTGCTCGCGCCCTGAGCCCAGATCAGAACAGACAAAGAATATGCGCCCCTTGGAGAGCGGAAAACAAGAAGATCGGCGCATGGCTCGGCCTGCGTCGGTCGCAACGGAAGGTAATGAATATGATCGAACGTACCCCTCAGCAGCAGGCCGCCAACCTCATCACCGCCACCGGCCATTTGCTGACCGGTTCGCCCGGCCAGCAGGCCAACCTCGATGACAACCTCGCAATCATCGTCGGCCCGCCGGTCCGCCCTCTCAATCTGCTCAACTGGACCAACTGGGTTCGCAGTTCGCGCCAGAACATCGTTCACATCTCCTTCCGGGAGGATTGGGCCGGCGTCCCCAACGTCGCGCTGGTGTTCGTCGACGATGACGACCGCTCCCTCATCGCCGAGCACTGCTGGCTCTGGCTGCCACAGAGCGGCGGTCGCTGTTGGCTCATCCCGGATGGTGAGGGTTGGGGCGCATACCGGCTCGACGCCGACCTGAAGCTCCGCCACCATCCACGCGCCCCGGTGCGCGGCGAAAAGGCACGGCAAGACGGCTACATGCGCGCCTATCGGCGCTTAGCCGATATCTTCGAGAAGCAGAGTGCCAGCGGCTTCGAGCTACCGTTGCCGGAGCAACTGCGTACGGCGGCGTGACACGGTCGCAAATTCAGTACGTTATGAAAAAAAACAGATGCTCGTCGTAATTGGCGAGCATCATCATTCAGCGACGCTTATTTCGCCTACCGCGCCAAGATGTATTTTTAACGATTTAGCGCTTATATCTATATAGAAGGGGTATCGAATATGCACGTATATCGCATTCTTGTCGGCAACAAATTTCATACCGCTTCTTTGCTCGTTGCGTCTGCTGATGAAGGACGTGCGCTATCCGCGGTCGAAACCTTCCTCCAATCAGAGGAAAATCGCGAGATGGAGCGTGAAGAGATTGAGTGGTCAAAAGAGGTAGAGAGCAAAGAGATTGTTTCTGAAAATGATCACCGCTATGCTACTTTCGGCCATCCTGTCGAGCGGTGCGATGATCTTTGTCATCAAAATGACGGACATGGCCCCTCCTTCGTAAATGACCTCTTAGCCAATCCTGACTCCGTGATCGTGGATGACAGCTGGAACAACGGCTAGACAGATGTGATAAACTTGCCGAGGCGATCGAGGTAGCCACCATCTTCGAACAGACCAAGCGCGACTTCGTCCTCGTCCAATTTGATCTGCCCGTCGCCGACGGGCCGGTCGGCATGCGGCACATCCTTGTCGAGTGGCACGCCGATGTGCAGCCCTACCTCGCCAGCGACGACGGGGTCATCGAACTGCTCAGCGACACGCACCGCTGGTCGGTCGGACCACGATCCATCCTGACCGCGTCGCCCCTGCCATCCCGCAGCCAGATCAAACGCGGCATCGAACTTCCCGGGTAAGCGTGGCCAGTAGGCCGCCTTGTTATTGAGCGCGGCTTTTCTGGTAGGCGAGTTTGCCGGCGTGGCGGCGGATTGCGATGGCAGCGACGGCACGTCGAGTGAAGCGCTCGTCGATGTCGTCGGCGTTGTAGGGTCCGCCATACCATTCGCGTAGGTGTTCGTGTTCTTCGTGACTGGGGTCGGCCATGGCATCGAGGAACATCTCGAACCCGGGCAAGCCGCCGACATCCTCTGGCGGGCAGCGCCGGGCGCCATCGACGAAGCGCGGATATTTGACGTCGGGTTCACCGGGGGCGACCGTCTCAAGCGTAATGGTGTGCCGCCAGTCGTCGCCCATGTCGTAAGTGTAGACGAGCTCCCGCACGCCCCGGTCGATGAGGGCCGCGAGCTTCACGTTCTTGGCCGCGGTCATGCCGTTCTCCGGCCACATCGGGTCGGGGATGCCGTAGCGCCGGTCGTCGGCCTCGAAATACCACAGATGGCAATTCTCCCAGCCCATTGCGGCCTGGATGATGTCATGGAGCATCTTGAGGCTGGCGGTGACCGGCACGTCGACCCGGCGCCAGATGGCGGGTTTGATGTCATCCAGGACGATATGCAGGCGGGCGATGGTTTCGACGCTCATGCCGCCAGTCTGGCAGGTTCGGGGGACCAATTCCACGGCATGAGTTCGTCCCATCGGCTGGCAGGCCAGTCGCCCGCGACCTTGGCGATAACGTCAGCGATATAGGCCTGCGGGTCGACGCCGTTCGCCTTGCAGAGCCTGCCCCGGCGAAGGCCGGGGTCTGGATGACGGTGTAGATGGCAGCGGCCCGTTCGCCACCTGCGCGCGAACCGGCGAACAGCCAGTTGCGGCGTCCAATGGCAACACCGCGCAGTGCACGCTCCGCGATATTGTTGTCGATTTCCAGACGACCCTCACCCAGGAAGCGCGACAGTGCCTGCCAGCGCTTGGTGCCGTAGGCGATGGCTTTGGCCATGTCGGACCTGGGCGACAGATGGCGAAGGGCGGCGTCGAGCACCTCGCGCAGGGCCTCGACCAGCGGTTTGCTCCGCTCCTGCCTGACACAACACCGTATGTCGGGCGGCTGACCGCGCACCTCGGCCTCGACGGCATAGATCGCTCCGATCCGCTCGAGAATGTCGGTGGTCAGCGGCGTGGGCGACCGCTCGTGCAGATCGAAGACCTTGCGCCGGAAGTGTGCCCAGCACGCGACTTCGATCACGCCACCACGATACAGTCCGTCATAACCGGCATAGGCATCGGCCTGAAGGAAACCGCGAAAGCCGGCGAGATGGGCCATCGGGTGCGCGGCTGTGCGGTCGGGCGTGAAGCGATACCAGGTCGCGCGCGGCGCCGTGCCGCCGGACGCCTGGTCGTCGGCTGCGTACACCCATAGCCGCCCGGTCGCGGTCTTCCCCCGGCCGGGGTCGAGCACCGGTACGGGCGTGTCGTCGGCATGGATCTTGTCGGCCTTGAGCACCTCGTCACGGATGCGGCTGACGATGGGGTCGAGGAGCACTGCGGCCTGTCCGGTCCAGCCCGCCAGCGTCGAGCGGTCGATGTCGAGCCCTTGCGCGGCCATCATCTCGGCCTGGCGGTAAAGCGGCAAATGGTGGTCGAACTTTGAGACGACGACGTGCGCCAGCGTGACGAAGGTGGCCTTGCCACGCGCCACGGCCCTGACCGGGACGGGAGCCTGGACGATCTTGTCGCAGGAACGGCAGCTGTATTTGGGGCGGACGTTGCGCACGACCCGCCAGCGCACCGGCACGATGTCGAGCATCTCGTGTGCGTCCGAGCCGAGCGGGCGCAACGCGCCGCCACAGTCCGGGCAGGTGCAGGCACCCGATGCCGGCTCATGGATGACGTCCTCGCGTGGCAGATGTGCGGGCAGACTGCGGACGGGCCACCGGCCGAACCGCCACGCCGCTGTCGGCCATCTCAGGCCCAGGCGCGTTGCGCTCCGTCTCCAGTTCCTCCAGCGCCAGTTCGAGCTGCTCGATCTCGCGGCCGAGCTTTTCGGACGAGGCACCGAACTGCATCCGCCGCAGCCGGGCGATCTGTCCGCGCAGGGTATCGATGAGCAGATCGCGGGCGGCGAGCGCGGCATTGGCCCGGGCGAGTAAGGCCTCCAGCGCGGCGATCCGCGCGGTGGCATCTGCAGGGGAAACAGGCGCTTCCGACACGCTGTCTTCATAGCAGATTGCAGGTCGGCGAGCGAGCAAAAGCGGCGTAAAACCGCCGTTCTCACCCCGCCAGCGTCGGCGTAAACGTCCGCTCGGGCCGACGCCAGTCGATGCCCTCCAGCAGCATCGACAATTGCGCCGGCGTCAGCACCACCGTGCCGGTCGCGGTCACCGGCCAGATGAAGCGGCCACGGTCGAGCCGCTTGGAAAACAGGCACAGGCCTTGCCCATCGAACCACAACAGCTTGACCAGATGACCCCGCTTGCCGCGGAACGCGAACAACGCTCCGGAATGCGGGTTCTGCACCAGCACCTGCTGCACCAGTACCGCCAAACCATCGAACCCCTTGCGCATGTCGGTCACGCCGCATGCCAGGAACACCCGCGTCGGCAACGGCACCGGGCTCATCGCAGCACCGACAGCACCCGTGCCAGCGCCCCTGCATCCACGGCAGCATCCACGCTCACCCGCACGCCACCCGGCAGTTCGATATGGATGAACCCCGGTGGACATGGTGCCGGCTGCGGTGTCCGCACGACCGGTTCCGCCACCTGCACTTCGGCGAATACCGGCAACGACGGCACGGCACTCGCCAGCGTGCCCTCCCGCAACTGCTTGCGCCACGTGTAGATCAGGCTGCTCGACACTTCACGCCGGGCGATGACGTCGCAAACCCGCACCCCCGGCCGGAACGCCTCCGCCAGGATCTCCAGCTTCTCCGCGTCCGACCATCGCCGTCGACCCGACACACGGCCGACCACCTCCATCCGACCAGTCATACGAGTGCTCGTATGACCAGTCGTAGAACCGAAAACTTCCCGCACCGCCCGCGCCCTCGTCAAAGGCGACAAGCATCCTGACCGCCAGCGCTACCGCAAGGCGGCCTGCTGACCACGCTTACTTCCCGGTTCGGTTTTCATCCCCGCCGGCGGCAGCTACGCCGATGCCATGCCGATGGAGGCGCTGCGGGCCGCGGCGTGAGACATCATAAACCTCATCGGCGCGTAATATGTGCGCACCATCAACGCGGACAGTGCTGTTACATCGCTGGCGGTCGATTGGACGACAGCGGCCAATCGACCGCCAGCCAGTCCGCTTTCGACCAGCTCAAGACATCCAACGCCGTTGATGTGAGCGTCGGCTTTTGACGAAACCCGCCATTCGGGTCGCGGAAACCGGCAGGTCGGCTTGGCGCCCCACTTCGGTCATTGGCGCTCAGCTCGCGATGCCCTGAAAGCGGGCATCAAAATTGCTCGTGCGATATGGCCATAACGTTTGACGATCCGGACAGTCCGGTTTTAACTTACGAATGGCGTAAGCTGCCGTTTGTTAAGGGCATCAAACTGAGTCAGTTTCGCGCTTCCAAGTCAGTCATTGAAGCTCAAGATGTAATGGCCTGAAAGCGCACAAATTATCGTCATAGATCACAATATGTACTGTCGCAAATCATGTTAGGCTGCCTGCCGACCACCAAGTATGTGGTCACCCGCTCCTCGGCGAGCGATGCGCAAGCACCCACGCAGGTCTGGTCCAATCTGCCGCTTCTCACTCAGAGGTCGGTCGCCTGCCGCCCGGTGATCCGGATTGAAGCATACGCGTGCGCGTCATCTGGACGGTCCGGTGCATGGGACGGGTCATCTGCCAGCTCGAGGAAGAACTCGTCGATACACGCGTTGAGATGCAACGGTGCACAAGTGCCGATCCGGCCGACAAGCAGGTTGGTCGCACTTGGGCGCTGCACCACGTCATCCGGCCCCACGGCTAGCGCCATGACATGGTGGCACAATCGCGACTTGAGTTCGGCTGCATATCCGACCGCCTGATAATAACCTGCACGCGCGACGAACTCCGGATTACGCGAATATTTGCATTCGAGCACGAGTGCTTCGCCGCTTTCTGAAATCAGCAGCAAATCGGCGCCGAGAGACCGGTCCTTTAGATCAAGGCCGGCCGTCGCCGCGGCATAAGGCGGGTGTTCGCCAGAGGCGGCCCAAATGCCCGACGCTTCGAACCACAAGGACCACGTCTTTCCTGACCGCTCCATGATCCGGAAGGCCGGACCCGTGCTGCTCGCGCTGATCGGTCGCAACGACACGATCGAGCATCCCCGGGTCCGCAATGCCTGCAACATCACACCTAGCACGCCGAGGTGGAACAGCCGCCACCGAATTTCATCGTCGGGCAACAGCAGCGCATGGATCAGCCGCGCCGGTTCTTCATCGAGGATCATCAGCGCCTCGGCCAGGTGCGCGATCGAGCCCCAGGGCCGGCCGGCACGGGCGAGTGCCTTGAGATCCTGCCGCGATGGCCTGATCGCATCGGCCTGAGCCAGCGGCGCGATGGCAAGGATTCGCTCGGCAGCATCGAGCTGCACGCGGAGTTCCAGGTCGATATCGGGATAGCTGCGGATCGCGCCGCGCCTGACCAGAGAGAGCTGCATGAGCGTCCATTTTAGCGTAGTCGCCAGCAGCATGTCGGGCGACCGCAATGCGCGCCGCCCGATAAAGGCCTTAGGAACCCAGCCATAGCGCACCCGCGTGGCGACCCAGTCTGTGCCTGCACCCGGCGCGTCCGACACATAGGCATGATGCGTCCGCGCCGCCGGCAGGACATCAAGCCAGGTCGCGGTGCGCGTTGGCAATTCCTCAATCAGCGGGAGAATATGCTCAAACAGGATCCGATGGGCGCGCGCCCGGACATCGCGAGCCGTCCAGCGATGGTCGTCCGCTTCATCCTGGGGTGCCGCTAGCCCCTCAAAAAGCTGGCCGCGGCCGATCCAGCGCTTGAGGACTTCGTTGAGCCCAGCCTCCGGGATAGGCGGCGTACTCAAGCGAGCGAGACTATCATCGCCTCGATCCAGCCCCAGTCGACGTCCGAAAAAACGCCGGCCTGCTGGACGCGATCGCGCAAGGCTTCGCGGTCTTGCGGCTCGAGCTGCGCAAGCCAGGTGCCGATGTGCACGACATAAGCCTCGGCGAGGATTCCGTCGCTAAGTGGCGCGCCAGCTGTTGCGTCACTCGCCTCACTACTCGCAACTGTATTTCCGGCGAGCGCCGAACCCAGATAGCCTGCCAGCGCGATGAACAAGGCAGGTCCGAGGATCGTCGCGGAGCTGGCAAAATGCGCCGCGTAGAGCCGTGTGATTGCATGCCGCAAATCGGCCGGCAACAGCCGCGCCCGTTCGGACAGGACCTCGTCGAACAAGTCAGGGCTGAGCGCAGGGATTGGTACGCGGACGAACCGGCGCCCCAACGCCTGCCCGAAGCGAAACACACGCTGAGCGTCCAAGGCGTTGTATGTTCCCAACATCCGCCAATTGGACCCGGCGCGGTATCGCAGCTGAGCGTCCTCGGGCCCGTCGCTGACGCTCGACGCGCCAGGCGACCAGCCAAGCAGGACTTCGCGAGCATCGCTGCCACTATGCTCGGTGCCGATCGAGACCGTGCCCCCGGACAGCCAGGTCAACAAGCCGCCGAAAATGCGGTCCATGTCGGCACGGTTCGCTTCGTCGAGCACCAGCCAGCGATCGTCGGCAATGGCTCGCACCACCCAGCCGGCGCGGAAGCGGATCTGTCCATCAACGATCGTGTCGCCGCCGACCAGGTCACGCGCCGTCCAGCTCTCGTCGGGTGTCGCCCAGAGCGGGTCATGAAATACGCCGCCTTCGGGCACAAATTGCGGATCTTCAGCCAGCGCGCGAATGGCCTTGCCGAGTAACGCAGTCTTGCCGGTGCCGGGCGGGCCGACCAGAATGACCGCCGGCGACGAGCGGATGGCGGTGATGATCATGCGCCACAGACGACTATCGACGCGGATTTCGTCATCATCGTCCCCATCGAGCGGCACCGTCACCACAGCTGACCCCAGGTCACTGCCAAGATCAACCGCGGGCGTGGCTGCGAGGCGATTCTTCACTGCGGCAACAATCTCGTCGGCATCGGCGCTTTGCGTCTCGCTGCGGACGCGCTTCAGGCCTTCGATCAGTGCATCGCCGTTGAGCGTCGCCATATCGCCAGCCCAAAGCTGACCACTGCTGACCGTCGCATACATGGTGATGGTGCGGTGTTCGAAGTTCGGCGTCAGCGAAAAGCTCGACGTCCCCGACGCAGGAATATCTCGGCGCGCTGCTTCCTTGGCAAACGCGCCGAATAAGGTCGATGCCGCGACGATCAGGAAACGATTCTGGTGATAGTCGAACACCAGCAGCAGCGGATTACGTTCGAACAATCGCCCGTCGCTTTGCGCGATCGCTTGGCCGAGTGCCTCGGCGCGCGTGGCCGGCCGGTTGCTAGCATTGAGAATCAGCGTGAACGCGACTGCCTCAAACGGGGCTTCGCCCGGCTCACTCACCCGGATGCGGTACAGCGCGTTTGGACTGCGGCTCAGTTCGATGCCGAAATCATCCGCCAGATTGCGCGTCGTCGTCTTGTCGATCGTCAGCCGCGGATCATTGGCGGCAAGTTCGGCGAGCCGTTCGCGCAGGACACTATCGTTTGCCATCGTCAGGCGCGCACCGATGCCGAGAGATCGATTTCATCGCCAGCCGCGCCGGCATAGAAACGATCGAGCACCGCGGCCACCTGTTCCGCGACGGCGCCGGCCATCAGCGGCGGCACCGCGTTGCCGCACAGGCGATATTGGTCAACTTGACCGCCATAGAATTGATAGCTGTCAGGGAAGGACTGGATCCGCGCCGCTTCGCGCACCGAGATCAGCCGCTGCTGCGAAATATCATAATGAAGGAAGGTCCCCCAATGCGGATCCGGCTTGGTCAGCAACGTCCCCGACAGTTCGTCGGGCCTCAGCCGGCCGTAGCGCTTGGTGTGATCCTTGCGGGCCGCGCGCTGCATGCCGGGCGGCAATAGGTCGTGCGGGATCGAGCGCCAGTCGCCGCCGGCCGGAATATGCTTGGCCCGCGCAATATTGGGCGCAGCGAGCGCGCGGCACCAATGATTGCCGAGCACCGATGCGCCCTCGCGAGACCAAAGCTGATAGGCCGTAGAAGGACGCTTGGCCTTGGCGTAGGATGCGACATCGGCGCCGCCGCCATTGCCGAGCGCTGGCAGGTCATCAATCGCTTCGGCAACCGTGACCGGTTCGGCGAGATGCGGCCCGATCTGAGGAACATCCTGCTGGTTCAGCCGCTTGCGAAAGCCGATCGCATGATGAAAGGTGTGGGCCCGCCCACCTTTGAAGTGGGCCTGCGACAGCGAATAATGCCGGGGCACGGGCAGTTCGACCATTCCGGCAACTCTCGCAACGTCGCGCCTCGTCCCCACCAGAACGACACGGAACCGGTCCTGCGGCACGCCATAATGGGCGGCATTCACGATCTTGAAGGCGACCTCATACCCCGGACAGTCTGGGCTTGGCTGCCCGATCGTGGCCACCAGCTCATCGAAAAAGCGTCCGCCGTCGAGCGAATACATGCCGGGCACATTCTCGAGGACGAACACCTTGGGCGCCAGTCCCTGCAGAATCCTCACATAATGCCGGAACAGGAAGTTCCTGGGGTCCTCGGCCGAGCGGGTGTGCGAGTTGACCGAATAGCCTTGGCACGGCGGTCCGCCGAGCAGCACGTCGAGGTCCCCTGCCGCAAGTGGCGTACCGGCGACCGTCTCGACCGAACGCATCACCGCATCGACATCGATATCCTCGACGGAGCCGCCGAGCGCGACGACATCGCCCTTGGTGCCGCCCGAGGCAGCGTACAGCGGATCAAAGTTCATCAGGAAATTGTGCAGCGCCAGCGACCAGATATCGTTGGCAAACCGGGTTTCGAAGCCATGGGCGTGGAAGCCGCTCGAGAGGCCGCCCGCGCCGCAGAACAGCTCACCCGAGGTGAACCGTCGCGCTCTACCCGTGCTCGACTGCATAAAGTTCTCCCGTCAACGCATACTTGCCCCGCGCCATAGCTAGCGAAGCAACGCTGTCGCGTAAACGAATTTTGCGGGATTTTGTTCTCTTCTTGTTCCAGTCGCACGAGTGCTCAGCCTGTCGAACGCAGCGGCGACACGCGCGCTTAGGTGGTCTAGACCGCTCGCAGCCGATGCTTGAAATCGTCAACGAAGGCGGCGGCGATCGTGCAATAAGGCGCTTCTGGCGCAGCGAGCGCCGCCATTTCCTCGATCACCCTAATCTGAAGCTGGCCTAGGCTGCGGATTGCGTCGTTGACCTCCGCATGGGCAGTCAGATGGGCCTGGGACAGGGTCTGAATAACGCCGCTGACTTTGACGATAATATATTCGAAGAAGCGCAGGCGTTGCAGCACCCGTGCCCGTTCCTGCACCAACCGCAGCCGGTTAAGGCCATATATCTGGATCGACACGGCGCCGCGGATGCTCAATCCAGCCGCGCTGGCATGCGCTGCCACGACTGCCGCCTGCTCGTTGGCGGCGGGCAAAACAGCCGCGGGCGCGGTCGATTTCGGCAGTGCAAGCCCGGCTGCCGGACCTTCCTCGATCCAGAACAACAGATGATCTGCGGCATCGTCCCGGGTGGGATCGAGAAGCAGCGCGTCCTCGACGGTCAGGTCGGACGACACCGTTTCAGCGCGGGTGCCGCTGATCGGAAAACAGTCGTTCTTTCCAGTCAGCATCGTCCTGTGCAGCACTGCCACGTCATTCACTGCCTGCGGGGTTTTCTGCCGCCGCCTGCGATTGCAGTCGATGCAGCTCGGGAGCAAATTGTCCCACGCCATAGCGAGCCACCAATAGCCGGGGTGATCCGGCGCGCCTTCGACTGCACCCTTGGGCCGATAATGTTCGACGTCGACAGGAGCCTGCGCCCCGTAAAGGGATTCGCAATAGGCACATTTGCCATGAAACAGTTCTTCGAGCCGGCGTTTCACTTCGTCGGCCTTGTAGCTTTTGAACTCAAAGGCGGTGCGCTCAGTACCGGCCGGTAACGCTGCCGACATGTGGTCCTTGGCGCGTTCGAACTCGGTACGTTTATCGCGACCGCGCTTGCTCAACGCTGCTGGCGCCGCCTTCGCCCCCCTGGTCACCTTGCGCATTACAGCGACTCCAGAGCATCAAGAATGCTCTGTCGGGCATCAGCTTCCAGGCCCCGTAGCTGCGCTGCCGTTGCCGTGCGCCGCTGGATAAGAAATTCGCTTACCGCGGACAGGACAAGCCGTTGCGCCTGCGAGCTTCCCAGCGGCAGGGACTCATTGACTTGCTGCTGCAGCTCCGCGACCGCGTCAGCTTCTTCCGCTGACATGGCGTCGCCAGCTTCGCTTCGCGCGAGAAGGCCCGCCAGCTCAGCAAGCTTGCGTTCAATCGTGGGCGAATCAGTGGTGAACATTTCGAACAGGTCCGAGGTCAACAGCTGCTCGATCGTCATCGCCTCGATGTCGGGCAAGTCGATCCGCTCTTCGATAGCATAGGGCATTTTATGCGTGGTGCCCGTGTTGCGGACCCGGTTGAAGACCGAGACCTCGCCATTGTGCATGCCACGTACGCATAAGGGGTCATGGCTGGTGGCGATGATCACGGATTGTGGGAACGCACGCCGCAGCGCAGCCATGATTTGCATCTTCCAGCGTGGATGGAGGTGCGCCTCGATCTCGTCGATAAGGATGATCGCACGCGCCTCGTCGAGCGGGCGGAGATTGCGATCGCTCCGGCCCATAAATCCTTCCAGCATATCGCATATCATGGCGAGAACCGACCGATAGCCGGACGAAGCGACTTGCAAAGGGGTGCGGATCGGTTCGGACAGCGGATCCTCGCTAACACGCGTTATGAGGACGCAGCGTTCATTCGCCCGGTCGGCCTCGAGCACATCAAAGTCGCCATCGATCGACAAGATGTCGCGAAGCGCGCGTACGACCATCGCGAACCGCGCACTGTTCAAGCTCAGCAGCCAACTTTCGGGATTCGGAAGAACGATCTGCGATTGAAACAACGTGCCGACATGGCCGAGACGCGGCGCGCGCTTGCTGCTCGCGCTGTAATGGCGAAACGCTCCGTAAGCGAAGACCGGCGGAAGATTGCCGGCACGATTGTCCTCCGCAAATTCTACGCCTAGGTGCAACGTCGTCTCAGCGCCATCTTCGAATTGCAGCGTGACCAAACCGCTTCCCGGACCAGACGTTCCGATCGCGCCCATGAGGTCCGGATCGAGAATGAATGTGTTCGCGGCCTTGCCGATATTTCCCCGCACCCGCTCGCCACAAAGCGCAAGCGCGACCCCCTCCAGCAGTGAGCTCTTGCCCGCAGCATTTTCGCCCAAGATCAGCAGCGCAGCTGCCTCGGGTGCCAGACCGGCTGATGGATCGCCTGCAACAGGCTCCGGCACCACGATATCCATCCGCTCAAGCGATTTGAAATCACGCAACAGGATCCCGGTCAATCGATGTGTGGGACCCGGTCGTGTGGCGGCCCTTGCCGCAATCTTGAGCCGCTCTGGACTCCGGATGGCCTCCATCGCGTCCTCAAGGGCTTTACGCCCGATATCGGTGCGCCAGATCCGCTGCAGCTGATTGCCAATTTGCCTGCGCGACGTCTGTGCAGAACGCCCAAGACGCCGCAGCGCGTCGGCCAGGAGGCGGCGCAGTAACAGATACCAGACACCGCCGAACTCGAGCTGCGCGAAATCCAAGACCGACGACGCGATTTGCTTGTCGAACTCGGAAAACAGCAAGTGAAAATACTGGTCAAACGCCTGGAACCGGGCATTAACGAGCTCGTCCCGGTTCAGGTTGAATACTTCGATCGTGGCGCCGCCGGCCCGTGACCGTGGTTGTACCAACCCGCCGAGATCGACGCTAAAATGAGCGTCATAGGCCCTGACGCGACAGGGGTCGATCAACAGCGGCTTGTCGCGGTGCGCCTGTCGCCACACGCCATAATTCTCGGTTACAAAAGCGGTGAATTCATCGCGCGTCGGCAGTTTTCCGCGGCGCCCGTCTCGGACAGGGAACTGGCGCTCGGACCCTCGCGCGCAGCCTTCGCAGATCGCATAATGGTTGTTCCAATCCGTCCGCAGCCAGACATAATAGAGATGCGCGAACTCGGTTGCCGCGAGCGGCGAGGCCTGCTCGGGCGGGCGGAACAAGCGAACATTGATCGGCGCTCGGGATTCACAAAACGCGCATTTCGAGCGGAAAAGCGAGTCCAGTGCCGCCAGCATCTCGGAATCCGGCTCGAACTGGCGCGGTGGCGGCGGACTCTGCGCCTGACGAGCCGCGTCTTGCCCCAGATATGCCAGCAATGCTGCACGCTCGGCAGCGGCTGGCTTACCTTGAAACACCCCGGGCGGCGGCACTTTCGTGCGGTCCACAAACTGCATGATACGTGACGATCTCCCTCGCGAGCTATGGTCGAGTCTTTGCCTTTGTTTCGCAAGAAGAAACTGGTAGCATCGATCTGGGAGGGGCAATGAAAACGCAAGTCGACACCCTAGATGCCGTACCGTCAAAGCGGCTTTTTCTCTCTATCATCGCAGACTATGACCTAAGTAGATCGATCTGCGAGCTGGTTGACAATGGCTTCGATGTGTGGACTCGCGCGGGGCGCGCTGAGGCGATCGTCATCGACGTCTGCCTCGATGACCATAATCGGACAATACGAGTTGAGGACAATGCTGGCGGCCTTGCGCGCGAAGAGCTCAAATACATCGTTGGCCCGGGGCAAACCGGCTCGACGGACACAGACGAGACCATCGGCATTTTTGGTGTCGGAACCAAGCGCGCTGTTGTAGCGCTTGCAGCGCAGATCCGGATAACAACCCGCTATCGGGAAAATCCGACCTACCAGATAGAATTCGATGACAGTTGGCTAGAGGATGACGAATGGGCGCTCCCCTTGTTCGAAGTGGACATGATCGCGCCCGGGACGACCTGCGTCGTCCTTCAACAGCTGCGCGTCGCGATCGGCGAGGAGCAGGAAAAACAGCTCCGGACCCATCTGGGGGCAACATACGCAAAATTTCTCGACCATGATGGAGTGACACTGCGACTGAACGGGACGGCGATCCAGCCACGTTACTTCGATAATTGGTCATACCCGCCCGATTATCTCCCGCGGCGCTATCACGGGTCGCTCACCGCACCCAATGGAAGCGCGGTTAGCGTCGAAGTGCTGGCCGGGCTGAGCAACGAGTCCAGTCCGGCGTCTGGCGAGTATGGCGTATACTTCTATTGCAACGATCGTCTCGTCGCCCCCGCCATGAAGACGTTCGATGTCGGCTTCACCAAAGGGCAAGCCGGCCTTCCGCACCCCAAGATATCGCTGACTAAAGTGATTGTGACGCTTCGTGGTGAAGCTGCCGAAATGCCCTGGAACAGCAGCAAATCGGACATCAGTACGAAGCATCATGTCTTCGTCGCGCTCCATGACTGGCTCGTCACGGTGGTGAAGGACTATGCCGGCGTATCGCGCGCTTGGATGGGCCAATGGCCGGAGAAGGTTTTTGCCCATACCGCGGGAACGATCGTCGACACGCCGATCTCCGACTTCCCCACCGCGAAGCGCTCGTTCCTCCCGGATCCGCCGAAGTCGAAGCCGCGTATGGCTGAGCGGGTGGCCAAGAAAAACCAGAAGCTGACCCTGACAAAGCCGTGGGCCGCTGGACTCTATGAAGGGGTGGTGGCCGCCAAGGAGGTTGCGAAGCAGCAGCTGACGCAAGCAAACTGGCTGGCGCTCAATCTGCTGGACGTGACCCTGACCACGGCGTTCAAGGATTATCTTGTTCACGAGCAGGGTGATCAGGATAGCGACTCCGACCTCCGCACAATCCTGTCGGCCGGTGACACAGCAGGGCTCAGAGACCGGATCCCGCTGAGCAGCGGCACATGGACCCAGGTCGACATCTTCAGGGCGCGCCAGAAAGATCTCCTCTATGGCCGCGCTACGCCGACGATCAGCGCGCAAGAACTGAAAAAAGCCGAATCGCTCGTCGAAGGGATCTTGAAGAGCCTGTTCGAGATTGAGACCGCGGCATGAGATCGTCTCAAGTCGGCGTCGTCATGGGCGCACCGTCCTTATAGACCGGTCGCACCGTATCGTCGCCGTTCAGGTCCGGTCCGCCAATGATCGCCACCATGCCAGCAGTGGCATATCGTGAGCCGCTCGATGCGACGAACGAAGGCGGCGCTGATCTGCAAAGCGACCGGCAACCTCCGGGCCATGCAAATTCTGCTTGGTCACACCAATATCAAGAATACCGTTCGCTACCTCGGTGTCGATCTTGACGACGCAATCACCCTCGCTGAGCGGACAGAGATCTAATTGGGAGCGGCTCCTCGGAAGCCGAGGGGCCGCTTCCAATAACGTTAAATGTACGACAGCTTTCGGCATCGTCGGCGCGCCACTTGTTGGTCCGCAATGTTGGCAAATGCGGGCGCCGCACTTTAGCTGTTCGAAAGTCCGCTAATCCAGATTGCCCCCCCCGAAATTTGCCAGTCAGCAGCCAGCCAGCTTCTGACGTTCCCAGACGCCGGTCGGGCGAACGTTGAACGTCGGCTTCTTACAACAGGCGCCGTTCGACACGTCGCAGGCGAACGGCAGCAAAGTCCCAGGCCTACCAAAGTCGGCTCCCCGCCAGCGGAACGGGGAGCCGATGGTTCAAATCTCGGTGTTTTCGGCGAGAGCAAGCGCGTCTTCCACATCGATACCAAGATAGCGGACCGTATTCTCGATCTTGCTGTGGCCGAGCAAGATCTGGACGGCGCGCAGGTTGCCAGTCGCCCGGTAGATGATCGAAGCCTTGGTTCGGCGAAGCGAATGCGTGCCATATTCGCTCCGCATCAGGCCGACACCCGTCACCCATTCGTCGACAAGCCGGGCATATTGCCGGGTGCTGAGATGACCACTGTGATCAACCCGGCTTGGAAAGACGTAATCGTCCACAGTGCCGCCCCGTCGCTCAAGCCACGCCAGCAGGCTGGCCCGGGCATCGGGGAGAAGTTCGAATTGAACAGGCCGACCCGTTTTCTGCTGCATGACGATGGCCCGCGTTCGGATCTGCCCTCCGCTGACGACATCGCCAATTTTCATGCGAACGAGGTCGCAACCGCGCAGCTTGCTGTCGATAGCGAGGTCGAAAAGGGCACGGTCCCGCAAGCGGCGGCGCTGATTGAGGTAGAAGCGGATCTCCCAAATTTGCTTGGGCTTCAGGGCCCGCTTCGCACCGACTGCGCGCCCCGCATTCCAGACCGGGCGCTTGAGGGAAGCATTCGCGGTTTCTGACATTTCCATGATCATTCTCCGATGGCCAGAAGCGGCCATTTTGGAGAACGGCTGCAACCCCCACGGAGAGAATGGTGTGAGGCGTGGGGCAGGCAACACGCGGGAGATCGTGGGGGCGGACCATAGCTTCGTATCAATTGACAAACTTTGCCAATCTTTGCTATTTTTCCGACCTTGGAGGTTGCCATGGCCACGATGAATATCTCACTGCCCGACCCTATGAAGCAATGGGTGGAGGCGCAAGCTGACACCGGCCGGTATAGCAATGCCAGCGACTATGTGCGCGACCTTATCCGCCGTGATCAGGAACGCGCCGACAAGGTTTCCGCCATGCAGCGCCTGGTCGATGAAGCCCGAACGAGCGGTCTAAGTGATGAGACGATGGCGGACATCCGGGCCCGGGCGATCAGCCGGGCTGGCTTGCAAGCCTGATCGTGCCTCGCTTCCGTTTAACACGCGCCGCAGTCGATGATCTGACAGCTATCTTTCTTGAGGGCATCGAGCAGTTCGGTCTACCTCAGGCCGACGCTTATCACGAAGGGTTGAGCGCGATTTTCGCGTTTCTCGCAGACTATCCCCATGCCGCGCGCCTGCGCGAGGAGATATCACCGCCTGTTCGCGTGCATCCCTACAAGGCCCATCTCGTGATTTATGAAGTGAACGATGACGACGAGGTCATCATTCTGCGTGTCCGGCATGGTCGGGAAGATTGGATATCCTCGAATTACAACGGTTAGCCTTGGCGAGATAAGGGCATGCGGCAAAGCCGCAGAAATCCCGCCCCACTTGGCGCTTCATACTGAGCGATAAGATTCTGGACGCGACCACAATGCGTCGCTCGCTGATCTGGCTTCGAACGGCAGCTTCCGCCAGAACCAGCCATTCGCTCAACGGGAAGCCGTCTGGCAGCAATAAGCCCATCTCGGTCGCGCGGCGGCGCTTATGCACCTGCGTCCAAGCTACGATGACAGAAGGATAATACCGATCTAAATTTTCAGAATGGTACCTCATCGTCGAGATCGTCCGCAAATTGCGGGTTTGTCGGCTGGATCGGTGGTGGAGGCGGAATAACGACAGCTTGGGCCGGCGGCGGCGGAGTTGAAATCGGTGGAGCTAGAACCGGCGGGGCCGGAATTGGCGGAACTGGAACCGGTGGAACAGGAACTGCCGGCACGGCGGCCGCTGCCCGCTCACTGCGCCCGCGCCAGAAGTTTTGAAACTCGGGTCCCTTCGAATCCGGCGGATATTCGGGCGGGTGGATGAATAGCGGCACAGGGGCGGGGATATCGGGGCCGATCACCACGGCTTCGCCGGGCGCGAGCATCGGCACAAACTGCGCGGCGCCACGATCGAGGTCGCCACAGGCGCGCTCGACCGTTTCGCGATCCTGGTCGTTCGTGAGCCGGTGCACGAACAGCGTGCCCAGCTGGCTCATCACGTCCTGCGGAATGTCCCTCGGCCGCTGGGTGGCAAGGACGCAGGTCAAGCCGTATTTGCGGCCTTCCTTTGCGATGAGGCCGAAAGAATCGAGCTTTACGCTGCTGTACTCGTCGCCGACCGAGCGCCCGAGGAACTGATGCGCCTCGTCGAGGAACACGACCAGCGGCGACGTACGATACGCTCCGGCTCTGGCTTCGGCGAGAAGGAACCGCCCGATGACGTTGAGCAAGATCTCGCGGGTGTTGTGCTCGAACCGCACATCCTTGAACGAGATGACCGCGATATCCCGGCTGTCGTCGGCCAGGAAGGCGCGCAGCTCGTTGACCAGCGACGTACCATTGGTCTTGAAGATACATTCAAGCTCGCGCGAGCCTAGCAAGGTGTTGATCCGCGCGATCAGCGATTCACAATAGCCGAGAGAAACTTGGTCGCCGTCACCGAAGTTGGCGGTATTGTTCCTGCCAGTTCCCCAGACGCACTCGTTCTTTACCTGCCCGGCGAGGTTGGTGATGTCGAAGTCGCATGCCGGATGATGCAGCTGGGCAGCGTGTGCGTTCAGCGCGTTGAAGTAGGCGGCGCGGGGGCGGTTCGCTTTCTCGACCAGACCATTATTGATGTAGAGTCCAGCGGGGACGGCGGCGCCCACTGCGGCGACAAGTTTCAGACTTTTTATCGCCTCCCTGAGCCGTGGCCCCTGACTCTGGCCCGACGGCCTGAACAGCGAAAACAGATCGTCCTCGGTGATCTGGCGATAGGGAAAATGGACGCGCTTGGCGGCGCCGACAGGGGCGTCGAACACGAAGATCTCGTCGACATTGCCCATGTCGGCGAACTCGCCGGTCGGATCGAGCACGATCGCCCGGCCGCCGGCCTTCTTCAGCTGCTGGACCAGCGTGGCGACGGTCCAGCTCTTGCCGCCGCCGGTCGCACCGAACACCCCGCAATGCCGGCCGAAGATCTTCTCGGGCGGCAGGCAGACATCTACGCCGTCGGCGGCATCGATCCGCCCGATGCTGAGCGTCAGCTCATTCTCATCGGCAACGGCATTGCGGATCAGCGTCGCGAGTTGGCTGGGTTCGGCAAGATAGACGCCGTCGCCAATCCGCGGGAAATCGGGCAGGCCGCGTCGCAGCTTGTTCGAGCGCTGCTCGACCGCCGCTAGCAGCTGGATCTTGCCGATCGGATTTGTGACCGCGGATTTGCCGAGCGACGGTTCGACGGTCAGCCGCTCGGCATCGGGAATCTTGGTCTCGACAATCCGCCCGAGAGTCTGGAACCGCTCGCAATCGACGAACACGAAGTCGCCGACCGCGCCGAGCGACAGCCCGCGCCGCTCGGGCACCGCCGCCGCATTGGGCAGGTTCACATGAACATAGGACGCGGTCGCTTGGGTGATCGTGCCGATATAACGTTCTGGATTGATTGGGTTGATGCGGGTCACGTCGTCGGCGCCCCCGCGTCCCGGAGAGTTCTGACACGCTGCATGTGCCGCTCGCGGTCGGTTTCGCCGACTAGATCGGGAAGAGCGGAAACCAGGTCCTGGAACCGGCCGTTCATGAGATGGATACGCGCATCGCCGACCGCCGCCATGCGCTTGAACGCGGCAAGGAACGGGTTCTTGGGATCGGCGACGGCGGGCATCGTTTGCGGTGCGGCATCGAGCTCGGCCGGCGGCACGAATGCCGGATCGCAGATGACCAGTCGCAGCGACATATTGGCCTCGACCGCCGACAGGATCGGCCGGCTAATGTGATCGTCATTAAACCCGAACCCCGAAATCAGCAGCGCCGTGTCGGGCTCGCGTAGCGCCGCCTGGAACGCACCGATCATGTCGAGATAGGGCGCTTCGAAGCTCTCCTGATATTTGCTCGAGCGCGGATAGATCAGCACCGGCTTCCCTTCGGGCCCGCGCGAACGGTAGATGTCGGCGGCCTGCCGGCGCCAATCGAGCGAGCCGTGCAGCTTGTAGAGGTGGAAGACATTTTCGATGTAATCGGGCGCGTCGCGCTGGCCCGAGCGGCGCACGATATCGAACTCGAAATGGCTGCGGTCATAGACTTGATCGAGACCGTGCGAGAAACCGTCGATGATCGTGAACCGATGCCGCCGCGCCGCTTCCTCAAAGCACAGGTCGTAATTGGTCGTGAACAGCTTCGACCGTGCCTTGCGCACGCCGCGGCGCCCGATCTTCTGGATCAATCCTGCATGGGCATCGAGGTTGGTGGTGCGATCGACAAAGTCGACGCGGGCAAGGATCGCCTGTTCGGCCGCTTCCACGAAATCATGGATTCGGATGTAGGTCGGATCGGCGACCGCGGTCTCGTGCAGCTCCAGATAAAGTTTGCACAGCGTCAGCAGCCGCTCGATATTGTCGTCGATCTTCGCGCTCGCAAAGGTATCACAAACCGCCTGGAACGCCGGTGCGCCGACCTTAGTCTGCACCGCAACCCAGACGTCCCACATGCCCGCCGGCGAGAGCTTGGCCGCGTGGTTGGTCGCCGCGAACGACGAACCGGTGCCTGTCAGCACGACGACATTGGTCGCGTTGAGGACATTGAGCAGCGCGCTTTCTACGGCGCGCTGTGTCCCCGCTTCCTCGATGCGCTCGCCATCGGCGCTCATTTTGTCGCTGAACAGCCGCCAGCCATCGCCAGTTACGAACAGACGCAGATGTGCAGCATTGGCTGCCTTGTCGTTCCAGTAAGTCATCCGCCCCCAAGCCACATCATCCCTATGGGCTGGCAGCGTTAGCATCTTTTCCCGCACAGGGCAGTGCGTGAATGCTGCCTTTAGGAATCCACTATCAACCAATCCCGAACGTTCGCGTATCAAACGTCAAATCGCCGCTCGCGACAGAAGTAAACGTTCGGGTCGCACCGAGCAAACGATCCGCCTTCGCGCCTCATGGCAGTTATACTGAGCGCCAACGCCGTTTTTGACAGCTGGCCATCGGTTTCTTGGGATCGGAAAGGAAGCCATAGCATGGGTATGATTATTGTTCGGACTCTAGCGATTTTGCTCGTCGGATGCCACTGCGTCGATACTTCCCTGCGTGAGTAAGGCGACAATCCGTCGCAGTCATTCAAAATACGTCGAAGATGATGGACGTAACATTCGTAGGTTAATCGCTTAAATCAAGGGACCAATTAATGGTATCAAATTCTTTGCGGACACGTGCCGCGTAATCTTCATCAATTGATTTCGCGAAATCAATCAGGCCTCGGATATGTCGGTAGAGGCCCGAGACCGTGTCAAAACCGCGCTCGAGCTGGTGAGCTTCTGGCCCAAATTTCCGCAGGTAGTAGAGATGTTGGCGGAGCCCATCCCTGAAATCACGCGTAAGCTTCGGATGTGGTCCGTCAACGAGCAACCCTAGCACGATCTTGCGCCCGCTAGGCGGGATAATCCGCGTTTTCTTGGCATTGATAGCTAGCCCCATACGCCTGAGGATCGCGGTCGTGTCGCGCACGATCCTCTTTGCTCTCTCCCGGTCATAACCCTGCGTCGTCGAGAAAGTGATATCGTCGCTGTATCTCGTGTAGGTAAGCCCCTGACTGGCAGCGAGTTTTGCTATTTTTTTGTCGGCCTCCACCATGATAAGGTTCGACAGCATCGGGCTTGATGGGGCTCCTTGCGGAAGATAGCCGACGCCCCATTGCGCATAGAATTTCCGCGACCCCCTCTTCCTTACCAACCATTCGGACGACTGCTGGTACCGTTTGCTGTTGGCCGGCGCATGAGTGCAAAGTCTTGCCAGTTCGAACGCGACGAGCGGCGCGTACCCTATCCCACGAAAAACACGGTAGATCTGGATTTCGCTGATCGACCCAAAGAATCCGCTGATGTCGAGCTTAATGAGCCAGCGCGCGCCGCAATGCTGACTCGCACATTTGCGGATCGACGCCTTCGGACGGAATGCGGCGCTTGCGCGATGGACCGGCTGGCTGGCGAGCAGATGTCCTGCGATCCAACGTTGAATATGCATCAAATCTGGTTCGGGAACGCTAATCAGCCGGCGCCCTCCGGAGCGTTTGCGTATCCGAAAATATTGATATTCGAGCGTGCGTTGGCCCGCCACGATATTGCGCAGCTTGTAATAAGGGATGCCAGTCCGCGCAGCTAGGTGCCCCAGCGTCAGGATTGGCGGGAGCGCCGGATATGCGTCGAGGAAATCCGAAATCGCCTCGGCACCCCGGTCGACGACTTCTGGGTCGGCCCCCCTCTCTAGGCCTAGTTCACGATAGCGTTGAGGAGACCACATGGAGGACTACTTTTGAGATCCGCCGCAGGCGGATGCATGCGGCCTACCCGGAGACATGCGCTCGATGAGGGAGGCCGTATGCAACCTCCTGTCAAGCGCGGACTTGTTCTGAGAGCAGCGGAAATCCGCGCCCCAACGCATGCCGTTGAGCATACGCCAATACGTCCTTGCGGACGCGCACTAGCCTCCTGGTGGCCCCCTCAACTGGCGAGGATAATACATATCAGATCCGATGGGGGGAAGCCGTCCCAGACGGTTCGATGAACGGCCATCGAAGTTGAGTTCGGCACGCCCGGCGGCCGTCAGCCGCAACGCCGGTGTCAGATACCCACGTGCGACGCAGCGATCGAGAATGGCGGTGCATTCCTTGACGTCGTATCCGATCGCATAATTAAGCGCGGCGCGGCTGCGGACGCCCTTGGCAACGAGCGCCAGGATCGTCGTCGCACTGATCCCGAGAGGCGCTGGCCCAAACATCGCGGCTGGCACGCCCTCCTCATTGCCCGATAGCTCGGTCAGGATCGCGACTGGATCCCGAGCCAAGATATCAGGGGGAAAGGCGGATGCTTCCTCGGACAGAATTGAACGGTCGGGAAACAATGGCTCCCAGCTCGCTTTTTTGGTTGTCGGTGCCCAGAAGATAGCGGGCACGTTGTTGGGGCAGCCGTGCTCGAAGACTAGGGCGGCCATGCTGTCGGCGAAGCCCAGTCGCATTTTTGGACGCGAGGTTCGAGCGCCATAGACCACGAACATATCCTTGACCTTTTGCCCGATGTCATCCGGCCAAAGAACGTCCTCGAAGGTCGGGCAATCCCGCGCGGTGATCACCTCAGGCCGGCACCGATGTGCGCCGACGCGGCGCTCGCCGCTAATAGTCGCCGTAAAGGCGAGCGCCTTGAATGCGATCTGGTGGCGACTGTGCCACGACATAATGCTCGGCGAATGCCACATTGCCGAAATGAACTCGGTAGTGCGCTTACCCGAGCCGATGATGTCATCCACGACGAAGATCGCTCGCGCGTGCTCTTTGCGCAGCGTCTCGAGAGAGGGGTGATTGAGAAACTTGCCCTTCGCTGTTTTCGCCAGATTGCGAATGAGAGCCGCACATCGCGCTTCACTGCCGAGATCTGCACCGGTGGGTACCGCTGAAAGCGGCGCGAAAGGGGAATCTGGATTTCCCATCGCCTCAAAGTAATTCCGGTCCGGATCGGCCTCGCGTGTCGCGTAAAGCGCAACTGGCCCTTCAACCGCTGCGGCTTCGCGCTCGATAAGTGATTGCAGCGCCCGCTCAAATGCGGAGTGAGATACAAGCGTAAGGGAGCTAAGCAGCCTAACTGCAACTTCCTGATCCAGGTCGTCAAACTGCGACAGCCAAGCCTTTGCCCGGGTGGTGTTCGGTAATCGCAGAGCGATGTTTTCGCCGCCTGCCTGATTGCTGTACCCGCCCGACATCATGCAGCGACCCTAATTGCTTCTAGTCCACCTTCAACACCCTGTTTTAAAGGTGCCGTCGCCACTCAATCTATTCGATTCCCGGGACAACGCAATTAAGCAAGCCGAATCCGATGATAGACCATGCTGGCGGCTGGCCTGCTTGTATCTGACCGCCGGTCGATCAAAAGGAAAAGTCTGGTTCTGACGAAAGCCGTCATTGGCGGAGGCCACCGGGAACGACGGCTTTGTCCCAAACTCGGCTGTCCTGAATTTGGGACAAAGCAATGTGATGAGCGAGGACTACCGATGAATCGTCACCAAGGCTCTATCGGCTCATATTCGAGTAAAAGATACCGTTAAGCCGCCCTCGCCACCCGAATTTCCCAATAATCTGAGTGCCCATCGCTTTCACCTCGGGCGCGCCATCGAACATTTCGGATTGATCGCCTGACCCATGCCGTTGCGCGTCGCGCGCGTCGCGCACCGCTGGGGCTTTTGCCGTGGGGGTGGCGCGGTGTACGGAACGGGCAAGGGCTCCGTCAGCGAGTCGTCGTGCTCGGGCGTGCCGGGCCATCCGGGATAGAGGCTGCCGCGTGACGATCATCTCCGCCCCCACCGACTATCGGGAGGCCGCGCGCCGGCGGCTGCCGCCGTTCCTGTTCCACTATATCGACGGCGGCGCGAATGCCGAGCACACGTTGCGCCGCAATGTCGAGGATCTGGCCGGGATCGAACTGCGCCAGCGGGTCCTGCGCGACGTCGCCGATCTCAGCCTGGAGACCGAGCTGTTCGGCACCCGCATGGCGATGCCGGTGGTCCTGGCGCCCGTCGGGCTGACCGGCATGTATGCCAGGCGCGGCGAGGTGCAGGCGGCGCGCGCGGCGGCGGCCAAGGGCATTCCCTTCACCCTGTCGACCGTCTCGGTCTGCGCGATCCGGGAAGTGCAGGCGGCGTCCGCCGCGCCGATCTGGTTCCAGCTCTATGTGCTCAAGGATCGCGGCTTCATGCGCGACGCGCTGGAGCGGGCGCAGGCGGCGGGGGTGACGACCCTGGTCTTCACGGTGGACATGCCGACGCCCGGTGCGCGTTACCGCGATGCGCATTCGGGCATGTCGGGACCCAATGCCGCGTTTCGCCGGATGGTGCAGGCGGTCACGCATCCGCGCTGGGCCTGGGATGTGGGCTTGCGCGGGCGGCCGCATGACCTGGGCAATATCTCGACCTATCGCGGCGCGCCGACCGCGCTGGCCGACTATATCGGCTGGCTGGCGACCAATTTCGATCCGTCGATCGCCTGGCGCGACCTGGAATGGATCCGCGATGTCTGGAAGGGCGCGATCGTCATCAAGGGCATTCTCGACCCGGAGGATGCGCGCGACGCGGTGCGCTTCGGCGCGGACGGGATCGTCGTGTCCAACCATGGCGGGCGGCAGCTGGACGGCGTGCGGTCGAGCGCGCGCGCCCTGCCCGCCATTGCCGACGCGGTGAAGGGTGAACTCCGGCTGCTCGCCGATTCGGGTATCCGATCGGGGCTCGACGTGGTGCGGATGCTGGCGCTGGGGGCGGATGCGGTGATGCTGGGCCGCGCCTTCATCTATGCGCTGGCGGCGGACGGGGAGGCCGGGGTCGCCAACCTCCTCCGCCTGATCGACAGCGAGATGCGCGTCGCCATGACCCTGACCGGCGTCCGTTCGGTCGCCGAACTCGACCGGACGGCGCTGGCCGGGCGCATCGCCTAGAGCAAATTCCGAGCGTCTTGAATCGATGGGGGATTCCCAAGCGGCTTGAAGTCTGATTCAAGATCGTCACCGGCGACAGGAGGCCGGTCAGATGGGCAAGCCGTTGTCGATGGATCTGCGCGAGCGGGTGGTTGGTGCGATTTCGGGAGGCATGTCACGCCGGGCAGCGGCCGCACGGTTCGGGGTGAGTGCCGCCAGCGCGGTGCGGTGGGCGGCGCTTCAGCGCGATCATGGAAAGCCCGTGGCCAAGCCGCAGGGAGGAGACACGCGCTCGGCCGCGACCGAAGCCAAGGCGGCACGCATCTGGGCGCTGTACGAGGCAGCCCCTGACATCACGC
>NZ_JBEPKL010000017.1:0-85929 GCF_040544655.1 Sphingomonas sp. 1185 | reverse complement strand
CTTTGGGCTCGCTCAACCCCTCACCCAAGCTGCGCTAGCCAGCAGGCTGGCAAGCTTCGCTAACCCTCTCCCCTGTCCAGGGGAGAGGGAAGAAGCAATATTGAATGTCGATCCCGACCCAACGCCGTTCAGGCTGAGCGTAGTCGAAGCCCACGTCCCGCCCCCTCAATCATCCCCCTGCGGACGCGGGAGCAGCAGCGCGAGCAGGATCATCCGGCACTCCGCATCGATCTCGCCATCGATCAGCTCGGGGCGGAAGCGCCGCTGGAAGGCCATGATCGCCGCCATCCGGTCGGTCACGTCATAGCCGAACCGCTCCAGCGCCAGGCAGAAGCCCGCCTCGGTCCACATCGGGTCCATCAGGTTCTTGGTCGGGCGCGGCAGCGCCAGCCGCCGCCGGGCCAGCGCGCCCCAGGGGAAAAGCTCGCCGGGATCGCGCTTGCGGGCAGGCGCGATATCCGAATGACCGACGATGTTGCCGCGCGTGATGCCGTGGCGGCGCTGGATGTCGGCGACCAGTTCCATCACCGCCGCGATCTGTTCGTCGGGAAAGGGCCGATAGCCCCAGTCATGGCCGGGATTGACGATCTCGATCCCGATGCTCGCCGAATTGACGTCCTCGATCGCGCGCCAGTGCGAACGCCCCGCATGCCAGGCGCGCTTGTCCTCGTCGACCATGCGCATCACCGTGCCGTCCTCGGTCACCAGATAATGGCACGACACCTTGGCCTCCGGATCGCGCAGCCGGGCGATCGCCGATTCCGCGTCCTGCATCCCGGTATAGTGCAACACGATCATCGTTACGGGCAGTTGACGCGCGTCGAAATTGGGTGACGGCGTATCGACGATCGTCATGCAACCTCCTGAACAACCCCGCTGGGCCGCCCCTGTTAGCGGCATCGGAGCATCAAGGATATGACTTCATAGGCTCCTTATGGGATCGTCGGGATCGCATTTCTCGTAAACGCCGCGCCCGGCCGGATTGAGCTGGAACAGGTCGGTCTGGCCGATCACCGTCTCGCCCGCGCCCAGGATCAGTCCGCCCGAGGGCCGCATCGCGGCGGCCAGCGTCTGAAAGGCGCGCCGCTTGGGGTCGGGCGAGAAATACAGCATGACGTTGCGGCACAGCACCAGGTCGAAGGCGCCGCCCGGCGGCGGGTCGAGCACCAGGTTCATCTGGCGAAAGGCGATATGGCGCAGCAGGTCGGGGCGCGCGGCGAATTCATTGTTGGGCCGCCCTTCGAACCAGCGGACGAGATGCCGGATCGGCAGCCCGCGCTGCACCTCGAACTGGGTGTAGCAGCCGCTGCGCGCCCGAGCGAGCGCCGCCTCGCAGACATCGGTGGCGACGATCTCGGGCATCGCCGCCCCGCTCACCTGCTGACGCTCGGCAAAGATCATCGCCAGCGACAGGGGCTCCTGCCCGGTCGAACAGCCCGCGCTCCAGATCCGCGCGCGGCGGCCGCTGCGCTCCACCTCGGCGACGATCTCGACGATCTGGTCGAAGACATGCTGGTCGCGGAAGAAGGACGTCTCGCAATTGATCAGCGCATCGACCACCCGGCCCGCCAGATGCGGGTCGCGCCCGTCGAGCAGCGCGAGGACCAGCTGGTCCAGCGTCTCCAGCCGCCGTTCGCGCATCAGCGGCAGCAATACGGTGTCCACGCGGGTCGAACGGTGGCTGACGATCTGCTGCCCGGTGCGCGCCTCGAGCAGCGCGGCCAGGACGGTCAGCGCCTGGCGGGAGGCGGGCTCGGCGGCGGGGTTGGAGCGGATCGGCATCGCGCGGGGGCTGTGGGGCACGGACGCCATCACGGCTGCGCGGCCTTGGCCGCGCCTGCGGCCAGCATGGTGCCGATCGCCTCGGGCGGCAGGACCTGATCGGCCAGGTGGCGGCGGACGACCGCGCCGGGCATGCCCCAGACGACCGAACTGGCCTGATCCTGTGCGATGATCCTTCCCCCCGCCGCCTTCAACATCCGCGCGCCCTCCATCCCGTCACGCCCCATGCCCGTCAGCACGATGCCCCAGGCCCGGCTGCCCCACAGCTCCGCCATCGAGGCGAACATCGGGTCGACCGAGGGCAGGCAGCCGCTGCTCGCCCGGTCATGCTTCAGCCGGATCGACGCGCCGCCGTCGGGCAGCCCGACAAAGGTGACATGCGCATCGCCCGGCGCGATCAGGATCCGGCCCGGCCGCAACCGCATCCGGTCCTCGGCAATGTCGCAGGGCCGCCGCGCCACCGCCGCCAGCTGCGCGGCGAAATAGGACATGAAGGACGCGGGCAGGTGCTGGGTGACGACGATCGGCACCGACATGCTGGCGGGCACCCGTTCCAAGAGCTTGGCCAGCGCGTGAATGCCGCCCGTCGACGCCCCGATCCCGATCATCTCGGGCAGCGCCGCACCCCGTGCCGATGCCGGGGCGATCGGCGCTGTGGCGGCGGGCGACGACGATGCGTCGCCCTCCCCCATCCCGGCTCCGGCCCCGGTCCCGGCCCCGGTCCCGGCCAGCGCATCGAGCTTGTGCCGCAGGATCTCGCCGAACTCGGCCAGCCTCTGGGGCAGCGGCTTGACCAGCGTGTCGGCCGCGCCGTGCGCCAGCGCCTGCACCGTCGCCGCGCCGCCCTTGGGCGTGGAGGCCGAGACGATGATGATCCGCGCGCCGTGCCCCGCCGCCAGCATGCGCGGCAGGGCGGAGATGCCGTCCTGTCCAGGCATCTCGACATCCAGCAGGATGATGTCGACCCGGTTCTGGGCCAGAAAGGTCAGCGCGCCTTCGACATGGGTCGACTGCCCCGCGAGCACGAAGCGGTCATGCCCGGCGATCTGCCCGGCGATCAGCGCGCGCGCGACCGCCGAATCGTCGACGATCAGGATGCGGCTGGCCGGTCGCGGCGCGATATCGGGTTGGAGGAAAGACGCCATGGCGCTGCGCATGGGCGGCCGGTCGGCGGGGCTCAGATGACGCCGACCAGCTGGAGCTTGCTCTCCAGCGTGTCGCGGTCGAACGGCTTCATGATATATTCGTCCGCCCCGGCATCGATCGCCGCGCGGATATGCGCCATGCCGTTTTCGGTGGTGCAGAACACGATGCGCGGCCGCCGGTCCAGATTGGCCTCGCGCAGCGCACGCAGGAAATCCATCCCGCTCATCACCGGCATGTTCCAGTCGAGCAGGACCACGTCGGGCACCGATTCCAGACAGGCGTCCAGCGCCTCGCGCCCGTCGCCCGCCTCGCGCACCTGAAGGTCCAGCGTCTCCAATATATGTCGGGCGACCTTGCGGATCACCTTGGAGTCATCGACGACGAGACAGGTTTTCATGGGGCACGCCTTGTTACAGCAAAGACCCCAGCGGGATCCCGAAGGCCATCTAACCCTGCGAAAGTAAGAGCCGGGTTAATGGCTCAGGCGGCCGCCGCCGCGGGCGGCGGGACCAGCCGGGCCAGGTCGAGCACCAGCAGCGGCTCGCCGTCGCGCACCACCATGCCGCCCGCCGCGCGCGACCAGCGCCCCTCACGCGGCGGCGCATGCGGCATCGGGCGGGTCTCGAACGTCTCGATATCGTCCAGTGCATCGACCAGCATGGCGTAATAATGGCCGTCCTGCCGGGTGATGACCGCGCGGCGGATATGGTCGGCGGTCGGCTCCAGCCCCAGCGCCAGCCGGGTGTCGACCACGGTGATGACGCGGCTGCGCAGCGCGGTCAGCCCGCGCACCGACGGCTCGGCACGCGGCACCGCCACGACCTCGCCGATATCGACCACCGAATCGACCTGGTCGGCGTCGAACACCACGCCCTGGTCGGCGATGCGGGCGATCAGGAACAGCGGCATCAGCGGCCTCCCCGGCGCGCATGGCTGGCCAGCGCGGCGATCAGCGCGGGGCGGTCATAGCGATAGACGCTGTCGGCATCGGACGCCGCATCGCGCTCGCGGCGCAGTCGCACCACCGGCGCGCCCGAGGCATCCTCGGGCAAGGGCTCGTCCTCCATCATGAGGCGGACCGCGGGAACCTCGTCGTCCGCCGCCTGCACCGCACAGCGATAGCCATTGGCCTCCAGCACCGGGCGCAGGAAACGGTCCATCCAGGCCGCCCCCGCGCCGTCGAGCAGGCAGAGGAGCGGGCCATGGTCGCCCGCCCCGCTCGCCGTACCGCCGAACAGCGCCAGCGGGTCGAGGATTTCGATCGGCTCGCCCTGCCACACTGCGACGCCCAGCACCGTGCCGTCACCGGGCGACGGGGCGATATCGGCGGGCAGCTGAATGATCTCCAGCGCGGCGGCGATCGCATAGGCACATTCGGCCTCGCCATCGGTCAGGCGCAGCACCTCGATCTCACCCCCGACGGTCGCGCGGTCGAGCGCCAGGGCATCGACATGGTGCAGCGGCATCGTCGTCTCGCCCACCACCAGCCGGACGCGACCGCCCGAATGATGGACCGCCGCCGCCGCCGCCTTTTCGACCCGGTCGATCGCGCCCAGTGGCATCGCGCGGCGGCAGCCATCCAGATCGTCGAACAACAGCGCCGGGATCGCCGCTTCGTCGGCATCGTCCTCGCTCGCCGCGATGACCTCGCGGTGGAAGCGGAGCCCGGCCGCCTGCGCCAGCCCGCCGCCGTCGAGCAGCAGCATCGGCAGGCCGCTGTCGGGCAGCGTCTGTCCGGCATAAAGGCCGCTGCCCATCACCGCCGGGGCGGCGGGCTTGACCACCACCTCCTCGGTATCCAGCACATCGTCCACCCCCAGCGCATAGTCGCCGTCGCGGGTCGATATGATGACCAGCGTCATGGGCTCGGCGGGACCGACGCCCAGGAAACGGCCCAGCGGCAGCATCGGCAGACGCCGTCCGCGCACCGTCGCGACCTCGACCGCGCCGACCGGATCGATCCGGACCTGATCGCCGCGAATCTTGACGATCTCCTCGATCGACTGGCGCGCGATGGCGAAACGCTGGTCACCGACCGCGACGACGATGGTCGACATGATCGACAGGGTCAGCGGCACCTGGATGGTGATCGCCAGCCCCCGGCCCGGCCGGTTGTCCAGCGCGACGCGGCCGCCGACATGTTCGATATTGGCGCGAACCACGTCCATGCCGACCCCGCGTCCCGACATGGTCGACACCGTGTCGCGGCTGGACAGGCCCGGCTCGAAGACCAGCTTCTGCTTGTCGGCGGCGCTCATCGCGGCAACCTCGCCCGCGCTGTGGACGCCGTTCGCCACCGCCTTGGCGGCGATGCGTGCGACGTCGATCCCGGCGCCGTCATCCTCGATCTCGATCAGGATCTGGTTGCCCGACTGGCGCGCGGCGACGCAGATCTGCCCGGTCTCCGGCTTGCCCAGCCGGCGACGCTCGGCGGGGGTCTCGATGCCATGGTCGATCGCGTTGCGGATGATGTGGACCAGCGGGTCGCGCATCATCTCGATCATCTCGCGGTCGAGGTCAACATCCGACCCCTCGATGCGCAGCGACACCGCCTTGCCCAGTTCGGCGGCGGTGTCGCGGACCATGCGCGGCAGGGCGGAGAACAGCCCGTCGACCTTCTGCATCCGCGTCCGCGTCACCGTGTCGCGCATGTCGGCGACGGTCAGCGACAGCCGGTCTAGCGCCGCCTCGACCCGCGGGTCGAGCACGGAGTCGCGAAGCCGCCGCGCGAGTTCGTTGCGCGCCAGCACCATGTCGGACATGCCGCTCATCATCCGGTCGAGCAGGTCGACGTTCAAGCGGATGCTGCGCGGCGCGGCGCGGCTCGGCACCGCCACCTTGGCGACGGGGGCGACGGACGCGGTTTCCGTCCGGGTCAGCGCGGCGATCAGCGCGTCGTCGTCCGAATCGTCCAGCCCGGTCCCCGTCGCGATCGCCTCGACCACCGCGCCGATCCGGTCGACGATCCCCAGCACCGCATCGACCAGCGCGGTATCGGGCGTCCGGCTGCCGTCGCGCGCCGCCGCCAGCACGTCCTCGGCGGCATGGCTGAGCCGGGCAAGGCGCGGCAGGTCCAGGAAGCCGCAGCTTCCCTTGACGGTATGGACGAAGCGGAAGATCGCATCGAGCCGCGCCCGGTCGGCGGGCGCCGCTTCCCAGGCCACGATCTCGCCGGACAGCGCCTCCAGCGTCTCGCGCGTCTCGGCGATGAATTCCTGCAGCAGATCGTCCATAAATCCCCGAGGGCGCGTCCTTTCCGCTCCCTCTTGCCGCCACAAGATTAAAAGGGCGTTTACCCCGCCCGGATGGCCGCCCCCAGGATCATCGTACTGGGCGCAGGCTCATGGACCAGCGTCATGCCGCCATGTTCGTGGGTCAGCGTATGGACCAGGAATGCGGGTGCGGTGCGCGAGCCCAGCGGCTCGGTCCCCTGGCCCTCCATCAGCGTGCGGCGGATTTCGGGGTCGAGCAGGATGCGCGGCCCCTCGATCCGGATCGCGATCTCGATCGCCTCGCGCCCCGCCTCGGCCCCGATGTCGATCGTGCCGCCGCGCGCCAGCGCCTCGGCCGCGATCAGCGTCAGGTTCATCAGGATGCGCACCGCAGGCTTGGGCAGGCTGGGCTGTTCCACCAGCCAGCCCAGCGTCGTGCGGCGATTGTCGACCAGCAGCCCTTCGATCGCCGCCTTCGCCTCACCCATGTCGACCCGGTCGGCAAAGCCGCCGCCCGCGCCAAAGGCCAGGCGGAAGAATTTCAGCTTGTTGGCCGAGGCGCGCGCGCTGTCGGCCAGCAATTCCATGCAGCGTTCGCGCATGGCGGGGTCGGTTTCGTCGGCCAGCAGCTCCAGCCCGTTATTGAGCGCCCCCACCGGGGACAGAAGATCGTGGCACAGTCGCGAACACAACAGGCTCGCGAAATCCACCGGGCTGACGGTCATGAAAAATCCCTCGACAAACTGGCCCTTTGTGACGTGGGCATTCGCTATGCGCAAGCAAGTGCGAGCGGATCGAACCGGCCATGGCGTTCACCCGCCGCGACCGCGCGCCAGGCGGTGACCTGTCCGCCCCCCGAGATCAGCCAGATACTGCCGTCGGGCGCGGCATCGGCGGCGTCGCGCGGCGACGGTTCGGCCAGCCCGGTCGGGTGCGAGTGATAATGGCCGATCACCGGCGCCCCGCCGCCCCGCGCCGCGCGGTGCGCCGCGATCAGCGCGACCGGATCGATCTCGAACCGGTGCCAGGGCTCGGCCGCGACATTGGCGCAAGGCACGACCCGCGCGATGCGATCCCCCTGTCCCAGCAGCAGCCCGCAAACCTCCCGATCGGGCGAAGCGGCGGCGGTTATCAACAGGAAGTCCAGCGTATCGCTTGAAATCGTTACGGTCATGCCCAATTTACTAGGCTATGGACCGGGGGGTTTCCATCATCGATGCGCGGATCGCGCCCACAGCGGATGGCTGGCGGTTGGACCGTGCGCTGGCCGATGCGGTGCCGACTTTGTCGCGCGAACGGCTGAAGGTGCTGATCGCCAGCGGCGCGGTGACGCGCGATGGCGTGATGGCGCGCGACCCCGCCAAGCGGGCGGCGGCAGGCGATCTGTTCCAGGTCGCGGTCCCCGCCCCCACCCCTGCGCATAACGAGGCGCAGGATATCCCGCTCGTCATCGCGTACGAGGACGAGCATCTGATCGTCATCGACAAGCCCGCCGGGCTGGTCGTGCATCCGGCGGCGGGCAATCTGGACGGCACGCTCGTCAACGCGCTGCTCCATCATTGCGGCGGGTCGCTGTCGGGGATTGGCGGCGTGGCGCGGCCCGGCATCGTCCACCGGATCGACAAGGACACGTCCGGCCTGATGGTCGCGGCCAAGACCGACCGCACCCATGAGGGGCTGGCCAAGCAGTTCGCGGCGCACTCGATCGACCGCCGCTACCGCGCGATCACCGGAGGCATTCCGCGCCCCGCCGACGGCAGCGTCGACGCACCGCTGGCGCGCAGTCCGCAGAACCGCAAGAAGGTGGCGATCGTGCCGGGCGGCAAGCGCGCCGTGACTCATTACCGCACCATCGAAAAGCTCAACAACGCCGCGCTGGTCGAATGCCGCCTGGAGACGGGGCGGACGCACCAGGTTCGGGTGCATATGCAGTCGCTCGGCCACGCCTTGCTGGGCGACCCGGTTTATGGTAGAACAAAGGGTGCTCAAAAAGCCCTGCTCGATGAACTCGATTTCCGGCGCCAGGCCCTGCACGCGGCGCATCTGGGTTTCATTCATCCCATAAGCGGCCACGCTTTGGCGTTTGAGAGCCCGATGCCACCGGACATGCAGGAACTGTTCAGTCGGCTTCACGTATAGCAAAAGACCGCCTCGCGCCCGACGACGGGGCGAAACGGAATGACGCTCCAGAAAGGGAGATAAGGATCATGGCAAAAGGCAGCAACGTCCCGGCGACGATTCCTGCGCTCGGCGGGGAGCAGTCGCTCAACCGCTATCTGGCCGAGATCAAGAAATTCCCGATCCTTGCCCCGGAGCAGGAATATATGCTCGCCAAGCGCTTTCAGGAGCATGGCGACCCGGAGGCGGCGGCGCAGCTCGTCACCTCGCACCTGCGTCTCGTGGCCAAGATCGCAATGGGCTATCGCGGCTATGGCCTGCCGACGTCCGAGCTGATCTCGGAGGGCAATATCGGCCTGATGCAGGGCGTGAAGAAATTCGAGCCCGATCGCGGCTTCCGCCTGGCCACCTATGCGATGTGGTGGATCCGCGCCTCGATCCAGGAATATATCCTGCGCTCGTGGAGCCTCGTGAAGATGGGCACCACCGCGGCACAGAAGAAGCTGTTCTTCAACCTGCGCCGGATGAAGTCGAAGCTCGACGCGTTCGAGGACGGCGACCTGCGGCCCGAGGACGTGACCAAGATCGCCACCGATCTGGGCGTCAACGAGGACGAGGTCATCAGCATGAACCGCCGCATGGCGATGGGGGGCGACACCTCGCTCAACGTCTCGATGCGCGAGGATGGCGAGGGCCAGTGGCAGGATTGGCTCGCCGACGACGCGCCGCTCCAGGATTCGGTCGTCGCCGAGCAGCAGGAGGCGGATGTCCGCCACGACATGCTGGTCAGCGCGATGGACGACCTGAACGACCGCGAGAAGCACATCCTGACCGAGCGTCGCCTGACCGACGATCCCAAGACGCTAGAGGAACTGAGCCAGGTTTACGGCGTCAGCCGCGAACGCGTCCGCCAGATCGAGGTGCGCGCGTTCGAGAAGCTGCAAAAGGCGATGATGCGGATCGCCGGTGAGAAGCGGCTACTGGCGGCGGCCTGACCATGACCGGCCGCACCGTCGTCATCGGCGGCGGCGCGGCCGGGATCGCGGCAGCGCGGACGCTGCACGATGCGGGGCGGGATGTCCTGCTGATCGAGGCGGCGGACCGGCTGGGCGGGCGGGCGCAAAGCGTGCGGCTGCCGACCGGCCATGTGGTCGATCATGGCTGTGGCTGGCTCCATTCCGCCACGCGCAATCCCTGGACCGCCATCGCCGAGCAGGCGGGCTTCACCATCGACCGCCGCTCGCCCAACTGGCAGGTCCAGTGGAACGATCTGGGCTTTCCCGCTGACCGGAAACGCGCCTCGGGCGAGGCTTATGCCCGGTTCGAGGATGCGGCGATGGCCGCGCTCGACGGGCCGGATCGTCCGCTGTCCGACTTCGTAGGCGATGACGATCCCTGGCGGCCGATGATCGACGCGATCTCGGGCTATGCCAATGGCGCCTCGCTGGCCGAGGTGTCGCTGCACGATTGGGCGGCCTATGAGAATGCCGCGACCGACGACAATTGGGCGGTGGTCGAGGGCTATGGCACGGTCGTCGTGCATCATGCGGCGAATGTGCCGGTGCGGACCGGCGTCACCGCGACGCGCATCGACCATCGCGGCCAGACGATCCGCATCGAAACCTCGGCCGGGACCATCGAGGCGGATCACGTTATCGTGGCCGTCCCCACCCCGGTCCTGGCGGAAGGCAAGTTGACCTTCGACCCGCCCCTCCCCGCCAAACAGGAGGCCGCCGCCGCGCTGCCGCTCGGGATAGCGGACAAGGTCTTCCTGTCGGTCGAAGGCCCCCTGCCCTGGCCCGCCCATGCGCATCTGACCGGCAATCCGCACGCGCGGTGCACCGCCAGCCACCGGCTATCCCCCTTTGGCTGGCCGATCATCGAGAGTTTCTTCGGCGGCCCCTGCGCCGAGGCGCTGGAGGAAGACGGCGCGGCGGCGGCCTTCGCCATCGACGAATTGGTGGCGTTGCTGGGCAGCGACTGGCGGCGGCGCTTCACACCGTTGGACGCGACGCACTGGCGGCATGTGCCGCTGATCAGCGGCAGTTACAGCCATGCCAGGGTCGGCGATGCCGATGCGAGGGCCAGACTGGCCGAGTCGGTCGATGGTCGTGTCTTCTTTGCAGGCGAGGCCTGTTCGCGTGAAGATTTTTCCACCGCCCACGGCGCTTATGAAACGGGCGTGGCGGCGGCTCAGGATATCCTTTCAGCAGCACTCTAGGCATTTTTGCCTGCTTCCCGCATCATCCCCGACCGGGCATTGGTGCGATGGAGGCCGGGATGCGGACGATAGGATTGATCGGCGGCATGAGCTGGGAAAGCTCGGCCGAATATTATCGACTGGTCAACCAGGGCGTTCGCGATCGGCTTGGCCCGACCGCCTCGGCCTCCTGCCTGCTCTGGTCATTCAACTTCGCCGAGATCGAGGCGCTTCAGCACAAGGGTGACTGGGCCAGCCTGACGGCACGCATGACCGAGGCGGCGCAAAAGCTGGAGGCGGCCGGTGCAGATTTCCTTGTCATCTGCACCAACACGATGCACCGGACGGCCCCCGCCATCGAAGCGGCGGTGCGCATACCCGTGCTGCACATTGCCGACCCGACGGCAGAGCGCATCAAGGCCGCCGGTTTTCGCTCCGTCGGGCTGCTGGGCACGGCGTTCACGATGGAACAGGATTTCTACAAGGGGCGACTAACCGATCGTCACGGCTTGAACGTCATCATCCCCGATGCCGCCGACCGGGCGGCGGTCCACCGCGTCATCTATGAGGAGCTGGTCGCGGGCCAGGTCCTGGCACCATCGCGCGAAACCTATCGCGCGATCATTCGGCGCATGGTCGAACAGGGCGCCGAGGCGATCATCCTGGGATGCACCGAGATCATGCTGCTGATCGGCGCGGACGACAGCCCCGTGCCGGTGTTCGACACGACCGCGCTGCACGCGCACGCCGCCATCGAACGGGCGCTGGCCGACTGAGCCCGGCCATGAAAAAGGCCCCGGCTTTCGCCGAGGCCCTTTTCGTTCAACGATCCGACGCAATCACCGGATCGGCGAGTTCGGGTCCAGTCGCATGTCCAGATACCGGTCCACCGACCCCATCAGCTCGGGCATCTCATGCTCGAAGAAATGGTTGGCCTTGGGAATGGTGTCGTGATGGATGGTGATGTGCTTCTGGGTGCGCAGCTTGTCGACCAGCTTCTGGGTCGCCGCCGGGGTCGCGACCTCGTCCGCCTCGCCCTGGATGATGATGCCCGAGGAGGGGCACGGCGCCAGGAAGGTGAAGTCGTACATGTTGGCGGGCGGCGCGACCGAGATGAAGCCGCGAATCTCCGGGCGGCGCATCAGCAGCTGCATCCCGATCCACGCGCCGAAGCTGACGCCCGCGATCCAGGTGGTCGAGGCTTCGGGGTGGAAGCTCTGCACCCAGTCGAGCGCCGAGGCGGCGTCGGACAGTTCGCCGATGCCGTTGTCGAACGTGCCCTGGCTCTTGCCCACGCCGCGGAAGTTGAAGCGTAGCGTGGCGAAGCCGCGCCGCTGGAAGGTCTTGTAGAGTTCCTGCACGATCCGGTTGTTCATCGTGCCGCCCGCATTGGGATGCGGGTGCAGGATCATGGCGACGGGCGCGCGCGGACGCGGAGCGGGAGCGAAACGGCCTTCGAGGCGGCCTTCGGGGCCGGGAAAAATGACTTCGGGCATCAAAACTCGCCGATCTGGATCGCGCTGGTGGAGCGCCGGGAACGTTGCGCTATATAGGCGGGAAGGCCCTTTTCGCAATTGTTCGATCATTCCAGCTAGGGAACGAACCCTGTCCCGTCTTTACCTCGATCATGCCGCCACCACCCCGATGACCGATGCCGCGCGTGCGGCGCTGGCACAGGGATGCGCGGCCTGGGCCAACCCCTCCTCCCCCCATGCGGAGGGGCGCGCGGCCAAAAGGCTGCTGGAGGATGCTCGCTCGGCCATCGCGCGGGCGTTGGGCTGGGAGCATGAGATCCTGTTCACCAGCGGAGCCAGCGAGTCGCTGTCGATCGCGCTGACCCGGTCGATGGCGGAGCGGCGCTTCGTCGGCGCGATCGACCATGACGCGGTGCTGCGCGCCGCCCCGGATGCCGTGGTGATGCCGGTCGGGCCGGACGGCGTGCTGCGCCTGCCCGATCTGAGCGGTCCGCGCGCGGTCGTGACGGTGCAATGGGCCAATAGCGAGACCGGCGTGCGCCAGCCGATCGCCGAACTGGCCGAGGCGATCCACGCCGCCGGACACATCCTGCTGGTCGACGCCGCGCAGATGCCGGCAGGCGCGGACCGCGCGGTGATCGACCATGCCGACCTCGTCGCGCTGTCGGCGCACAAGCGCGGCGGGCCGCCCGGCATCGGCGCGCTGCTGGTCCGCAACCTGGCGGTGCTGGCTCCGACCGGCGGGCAGGAGCGCGGTTATCGCCCCGGCACCGAGAATATGCCCGGCGTGCTGGGCTATGCGGCGGCGCTCGCGGAGCCGGAGCCCGACCACAATGCGCTTCGCGCCTATTGCGACGATGCGATCCGGCGCTCGGGCGGGACCGTGGTCGCGGATGCCAGCCGTCGCCACCCGGCCATCGCCAGCTATCACATGCCGGGCAAGCCGTCGGCGGCGCAGCTGATCCAGTTCGACCTCGCGCATATCTCGGTCTCGGCGGGCAGCGCCTGCGCCAGCGGCAGCCTGAAGCCCAGCCATGTCCTGTCCGCGCTCGGCTGGAGCGAGGAGGCGGGGCGCGAGGTGGTGCGGGTCAGCTTCGGCCGCTCCACGACGCGCGAGCATGTCGACCGCTTCGTCACCGCCTGGCGCGCCATCGCGCGGGGGACGCGCGTCGCATGATCTATCTCGACTATCAGGCGACGACCCCGCTCGCGCCCGAGGCGCTGAAGGCGATGCTCCCCTGGCTGGAGCAGGGCCATGCCAATCCCCATTCCCCCCACCGCGCCGGGCGGCAGGCGCGTGCCGCCGTCGAGGTCGCGCGCGATCAGGTGGCGGCGCTGCTGCCCCAGGGCGGGCGGGTGGTGTTCACCAGCGGCGCGACCGAGGCGCTGAACTGGGCGATCAAGGGCGCGAGCGGCGGCATCGTCACGACCGCGATCGAACATGCCGCCGTGCTCGACACCGCGCACGCGACGGGGCGCGACCTGACCATCCTGCCGGTCGATGACGAGGGGCTGGTCGCGCCGGCATCCCTCGCACCGGGCGTTGGGCTGGTCGCGGCAATGCTGGTCAACAACGAGATCGGCACCGTCCAGCCCATCGCCGCGCTGGCCGAAGAAACCCATCGCGTCGGCGCCCGGATGCTGTGCGATGCGGTGCAGGGCTATGGCCGGATCGCCATTCCCGACGGCGTCGATCTGGTCGCGCTGTCGGCGCACAAGATTCATGGGCCCAAGGGCATCGGCGCGCTGTGGATCAGGGACGGCATCACCCTGCCCCCGCTGCTCCATGGCGGCGATCAGGAGGGCGGCCGCTCGGGCACGCTCAGCCCCGCTTTGTGCGCCGGGTTCGGCGTGGCGGCGAAGCTGATGGCGACGCGCGGCGAAGAGGACATGGCGCATGTCGAGCGGCTCTGGGCGGTGGCGATCGCGCAGCTGGGGCCGGACTGGACGATCAACGGGTCGACCGAGCGGCGCTATCGCGGCAATCTGAACGTCCGGCGCGAGGGGCTGGATGTCGCGCGGCTGATGTCCGACTGCCGCGACATCGCCTTTTCGGCGGGAAGCGCCTGCGCCAGCGGATCGGGGCGGACCAGCCATGTGCTGCGCGCGCTGGGCCTGGGCGATGCGCAGGCCAGATCCTCGATCCGGCTGGGCTTCGGCCGCTATACCACCGAGGCGGACCTGACGGCCGCCATCGCCCGGCTCGACGCCGCCGCCAGGGCGCAGCGGCCATGATCGGCCTGACCTTTATCGACCGCCGGGGGGATGCGGTTTCGACCCAGGCCATGCCTGGCGAGACGCTGCTGCGCGCCGGGCAGCGGGCGGGCCAGCCGATGGAGGGCACCTGCGGCGGACAGATGGCGTGCGCGACCTGCCATGTCCTGATCGATGCGGCCTATCTCGACCGGATCGCCCCCCCCTTGGCAGAGGAAGAGGATATGCTCGACCTGGTGCCCGATGCGACCCGGTCCAGCCGCCTGGCCTGTCAGGTCTTGCTGACCCCCGAACTCGACGGACTGACCGCGCGGCTTCCCTGAACCTGCGATAACCAACTGGTTCAGCACGCAATCATCGCCGATTCGGCAATATCCTCCCATGCTCGCCGAAGGGCGGGCCTACCGGGAGTAAAGCGTTATGAAACTTCTTGCTGTCTTGGGCGCCAGCCTGATCGCCGTTTCGGGTATCGCCGCCGCCGCGCCTGCCGCCGCCGCACCGCATGGGCCGCACGACCGCTGGGGTCCGGGACCGGGGCGTGGACCGGGCTGGGACCGTGGGCCGGGCTGGCATGATCGCGGCCCCGGCTGGAACCGAGGTCCGGGCTGGGACCGTGGCCCCGGCTGGCATCGCGGCAACAGCTGGGATCGGGGTCCGGGCTGGCGCGGTTACGGACGCCCGCGCGTCGTGTGCCGCTGGGTTCGCACCTGGGATGGGCCGCAGCGTCAGTGCTTCCGTCGCTGACCCTCTGACATGACGAACGGGGCCGGTGGGATAAGGGCTTGATCCCCCGGCTTCGTTTCGCCATATGCGCGGCGGGAGTCGGGCGGACGTAGTCATCGCCAACCCGGTCAGGTCCTGACGGAAGCAGCCGCAACGATTTCGCTGCGGGTCGTCCCGGCTCCCACCTTTCCAGTATTTCGGAACCGCACGACACAGCGTCGCCCCAGCGCAGGCTGGGGCCTTTTCGCGTTGGCGGGATGCACTGGCCAAAGGCTCCAGCCTGCGCTGGGGCGACGGTTGCGTGTGTGTCTTAACACACGATTTGACCTGACGCGGCGCGCCCGAGCGCCTATGTTGGTCGGCGATGCTTTCCCCTATCCCGACCACCCAGACCCGGCATGGCTGATTCGTTCGATCTGGGCGAACCGCCCCAGCCCGCCAAAGCGGAGGCGTATCGCGTCCTCGCGCGCAAATACCGGCCGCAGACCTTCGACGCGCTGATCGGGCAGGACGCGATGGTCCAGACGCTGGGCAATGCGATCAAGCGCGACCGGCTGGCCCATGCGTTCCTGATGACCGGCGTGCGCGGGGTGGGCAAGACGTCCACCGCGCGACTGATCGCCAAGGCGCTGAACTGCGTCGGCCCCGACGGCACCGGCGGCCCGACGATCAGCCCTTGCGGCGTATGCGAACCCTGCCGCGCCATCGCCGAGGGCCGCCATATCGACGTGATCGAGATGGACGCCGCCAGCCATACCGGCGTGGACGACGTGCGCGAGATCATCGAGGCGTCGCGCTATGCCGCCGTCTCGGCGCGGTTCAAGATCTACATCGTCGACGAAGTCCACATGCTCTCCAAGAACGCCTTCAACGCGCTGTTGAAGACGCTGGAAGAGCCGCCCGCGCATGTGAAGTTCCTGTTCGCCACGACCGAGGTGAACAAGGTCCCGATCACCGTCCTGTCGCGCTGCCAGCGATTCGACCTGCGGCGGATCACGGCGGACAAGCTGGCGGCGCATTTCGCCGATATCTGCGTGAAGGAAGGCGTCACCGCCGAGGAGGAGGCGTTGATGCTGGTCGCCCGCGCGGCGGAAGGCTCGGCGCGCGACGGCCTGTCGATCCTCGACCAGGCGATCGCCCATGCCGATCTGGAGGGCGGCGGCGTCACCGCGGCGGCGGTCCGCGAGATGCTGGGCCTGTCGGATCGCGGCGCGGTGCGCGACCTGCTGGGACTGGTGCTGAACGGCGACGGCGCGGGGGCGCTTGCCTCGCTGCGGCGGCAATATGACTATGGCGTCGACCCGCAATCGGTGCTGCGTTCGCTGCTGGAGACGGTGCACGGCATCACCCTGACCAAGGTCGGCACGCCGCACGACGCCGCGCAGCCGCTGGAGGAACGCGCCGCGCGCGAGGAATGGGCGGGATCGCTCAGCTTCCCCGCGCTGCACCGGCTGTGGCAGCTGTTCCTGAAGGGCCATGACGAGGTTGCCCGCGCCGCCCTGCCCATCGAGGCGGCGGAGATGGCGTTGCTGCGCGCCATCCATGCCTCGACGCTTCCCGATCCGGGCGAGTTGGCGCGGCAGCTTCGCGATGGCGGTGTTGCCGCGCCCAGCGCTCCGGCGGCGGTGCCACAGGCCGCGCCCGCGCCCGCGCCCGCGCCCGCCGCCATGGCCCCGCCCCCTCCTCCCGCCGAACCCGAGCCGCCCAAGCTGCCCGACAGCTTCGTCGCGATGATCGACCGGCTGGACGATATGGGACAACTGGCGCTCGCCGCGCGGTTGCGCCACGGGGCGCGTCTGGTGCGTTATACGCCGCCGGAGATGGTGTTCAGCGGATCGCGACCGATCGCGGCGGATACGCTGAGCGAGCTGATCGCGGCGCTGAAGACGGCGACGGGCCAGGTCTGGCGCGTCACGCTGGAGGATGTGCCCGGTGAGCCGACGCTGCACGAGCAGCAGGTCGCCGCCGAGGAAGCGATCAAGACCGCCGCGTGGGAGTCGGACATGGTCCGCGCCGCCCGCGAGGCTTTCCCCGAGGCCGAATTGATGGAATGGCCCGGCAAACGCAGTGTGAACGGAGCATGATGTGAAGAATCTCGACGAAATCCTGGCCATGGCCCAGAACGTCCAGAACGAACTGGAAAAGGCGCAGGCCAATCTCGACACGATCGAGGTCGAAGGCGTCTCGGGCGGTGGTCTGGTGAAGGTCAAGGCGTCGGCCAAGGGGCGGATCATCGGCATCACCATCGACGATTCGCTAATGCAGCCGTCGGAAAAGGGCATGCTGGAGGATCTGCTGGCCGCCGCGATCAACGATGCGCGGACCAAGGCGGATGCCGCTTCGGGCAGCGAAATGTCCAAGATGACCAGCGGCCTGTCGCTGCCGCCGGGCTTCAAGCTGCCCTTCTGATCCGCTTCCGGTCGTTTCGGGAACGGTATGGCGGTCATGGCGTTGCCCCCTCCATCATCAAGAGGAGGGAATGTCATGGCCGATGAACGTGTTACCGAAACCTATGGCACCCAGCCGCCGCATACCACGGTGATCGAGCGGCGCAGCGGCGGCGGTGGCGGCATGGCGATCGCCATCGTGCTGCTGATCGCGGTGCTGGTCGGCGGCTTCTATCTCTTCAGCCGGGGCGGCGCGGAAAACCGCCGGGACGCGGCCGTCACCTCGGCTGCCAAGAGCGTCGGCGATACCGCCAGGAAGGCGGGCGACGCGATTTCGGGCGACGCCAAGTAAAGCGATCCGCGACCGGCCGGGCCTATCGACGCCCGGTCGGTTGCGACGATGGCGGGTCATCTCCGCATCCGGGTCGATCAATCGGGTCAGCGGATCGCGGCCACCGCCATAGCCCGCCCGCCCAGCCTCGCCGGATGTGCAGCGCCTTTGTCCGGCATGGATGCCGCAGGGGCCGGTACCACCCAGGATATTCGGACCGCTCAACCCCGCGCCCGCTTCGTTCGGCGCGCCGGACAGTTCGCGCGCGGACGGCGGTATCCGATAGCGTTCGGCCGCATCGCGGCGACCGCATACCATGATCTCGTCTTGGGTCCGGGGACATTCGGATCACGGGAAGATGCGGGGCAGCGGAAGAGCCGAGGGCGCGGCCCGGAGCAGCATCAGTCCGATTGCGGCAGGTATCGCATGGGCTTCCCCTCGAATTCCCATGATCGTCGTGGAGGATCGTGGCTTTTGCGAGGCGGATGTTGAGCATGGAGCCACCGCCCTCCCCCATCCCCTCCCGCCTGCGGGAGGGGCTTGTTCGTGGTGACCGACACGCGCCAGCCGGGACCTTATAGTCCCGCCGCTCTCGACCGGCACGCCCCTCCCGCAAGCGGGAGGGGATGGGGGAGGGCACGGTGTCTCACCGAGCCCCCACCCCGTTACCGGATACAGGCATCCAGCCCCTGCCGCCGCACCACGCCCACATAGCGCGCGATGACGTTGCCGTGTCTGCGCACAAACCCGGTCGGCGCCACCGCCGCGCGCTTCTTGGGCAGCGGAAGGACCGCCGCGATCCGAGCGGCCTCGGTCGGCGACAGATGCGAGGCGTCATGGCCGAAATAGCGCATCGCCCCGGCATTGGCCCCGTACGTCCCGATCCCGGTCTCGGCGATGTTGAGATAGACCTCCATGATCCGCCGCTTGCCCCACAGCGTCTCGATCAGGAAGGTGAACCAGGCCTCGAACGCCTTGCGGACATAGCCGCCATTCTGGAACAGGAAGGCGTTCTTGGCGGTCTGCTGGCTGATCGTCGAGCCGCCGCGGATCCGCCCGCCCTTGGCGTTGCGATAGGCGGCGCTGGCCATCGCCTTGAAATCGAAACCGTTATGCGAGCAGAAACGGGCATCCTCGCCCGCGATCGCCGCGCGCGCCATGTCGGGGTCCATCTCCGACAAGGGCATCCAGTCCTTGGTCACGCCATGCCCGCCGATCACATCGCCCAGCATGGTGAAGGTGATGGGCGGCGGCACGAAGCGATAGATGCCGACCCAGACGACACTGACGATCACAAAGGCGAGCGCGGCCTTCAGGGCCCAGCGAGCGATGCGGAACATGAGGGGGCTTTAGCGGGGTTTGCGCGGCAGGTCACTTACCACCGCACCCTGCTCCCCGGCGAAGGCCGGGGCCCAGTTCCTTCACGGTCGAAGGCGCGCAAGGCGGTGCGTGGGAGGCAGAAGCGACCCGCTCGGACATGCCTCCCACGCTCATTCAGCCACCGCCACAAGCGCCATAGCAACGGGGCCCCGGCCTTCGCCGGGGAACAGGTGTCACGCCGTCCAGATCAGGACATTGCCGACCAGCACCACCGCCATCACCAGCATCAGCACGCCCTTGCGCCGATCCCCGCGCCGGATCGTCGCCACCCCGCCAGCCACGCAGGCAAAGGCCGCCAGCATCGCGATCCCCGGCGCCGCCTGGGCGATGGCCTCCGTCATCCGGCCAGCACGCGGACATAGGCGGCGCGGTCGACATTGCCGCCCGACAGGATGACCAGCATCCCGTCCTCCGCCGCCACCTTGCCCGCCAGCAAGGCCGCCAGCGCCGCCGCGCCGCCCGGCTCGACCACCAGCCTCAGCCGTTCGGCGGCGAAGCGCTGCGCCGCCGCCACCTCCGCCTCGGACACCGCGACGCCCTCCGCCCCGCGTCGCGCCAGCACCTCGAAGGTCAGCGGCGACACGCGCGTCGTCTGGAGCGAGTCGCAGGCGGTCGGCGGGGGATTGTCGCCCACCGGCTCGATCCACCCGGCCTCCAGCGAGCGGCGCATATCGTCCCAGCCCTCGGGCTCGACCACCGTCACCCGCGCCTCGGACAGCGCCAGCGTCAGCCCCGCCGCCAGCCCGCCGCCGCCGCAGGGCGTCACGACATGGGCGGGCGCGGGCAGGCCCAGCGCGGCCATCTGCGCCGCCGCCTCGACGCCCGCAGAGCCCTGCCCCTCGATCACCCAGGGATCGTCGAAGCTGGGCACCAGCGTCGCGCCGCGCGCCTCGGCCAGTCGCCGGGCGATCTTCTCGCGGCTTTCGGTCGCGCGGTCATAGTCGACGATCTCCGCCCCCAGCGCGAGCGTCCCCTCGCGCTTCGACGCGGGCGCATCGGCGGGCATCACGATGGTCGCGGCGATCCCCAGCCGCCGCGCGGCCCAGGCGATTCCCTGCGCATGATTGCCCGAGGAGAAGGCGACGACCCCGCGTGCCCTGGAATCGGCGTCCAACGCGGTTAATCGATGCCATGCGCCGCGCAGCTTGAACGCACCGATCGGCTGCAAGGATTCGGCCTTGAAGGCGACTGCTTTCCCATTGATATTGAACGGGAATAGTGGCGATGGCGGCAACACCCGCGCGATCTTTTCGGCGGCGTCGCGGACCCCGGCTTTTGTCGGCTGTCTTAGGATTGTCACTTTTTATCTCCGCCTCGCTTTCTACCGCTTTACATTGGAAAAGGTGGACCCTATTTCGCGCCTCCGCTGCCCCATGGGACTTCCAACCGCAAGGCAGCTTTTTGTCACCGTATGCCGTCAGGCAATTGGAGGTCCCTTGAGTTGCACCAGAATCATCGCGCGCTGGGGCTAGCTGCCCACTCGACCGCCGTCCCCTCCAACCTGGAGCGCGGCATCGACATCGCCAAGCGTCGCCCGGCTGATCCGGTCACGCTGCTTCGCCCGCACGCCGCTGCGCGCGCCGCCCGATTCTTCGTCGAGAAGTTTCCGGGTCGGCCGATGTATGCGGTGAAGGCGAATCCGTCGCCGGATCTGATCCAGATCCTGTGGGACAATGGCATCACTCATTTCGACACCGCCTCGATCGCGGAAGTGCGGATGGTGAAGTCGGTCGTTCCCCAGGCCGTCTGCTGCTTCATGCATCCGGTGAAGTCGGAAGAGGCGATCGCCGAGGCCTATTTCACCCACGGCGTCCGCACCTATTCGCTCGACAGCCTGGAAGAGCTGGAGAAGATCGTCCGCGCCACCAACGGTGCGACCGACCTGACCCTGTGCGTCCGCATGCGCGTGTCGTCCGAATATGCGAAGCTCAGCCTGGGATCGAAGTTCGGCGTCAGCCTGGAAGAGTCGAAGGACCTGCTGATCGCGACCCGCCAGGTCGCCGACGCGCTGGGCATCTGCTTCCATGTCGGCAGCCAGACCATGACCCCCGACGCCTATTCGGCGGCGATGGAGCGGGTGCGTGCGGCGATCGTCGCGGCGGCGGTCACGGTCGACGTGATCGACGTGGGCGGCGGCTTCCCCTCGGCCTATCCGGGCATGACCCCGCCGCCGCTGGAGCGTTTCTTCGAGACGATCCACCGCGCGTTCGAGAGCCTGCCGGTGTCCTATTCGGCCGAACTCTGGGCCGAGCCGGGCCGCGCGCTGTGCGCCGAATATTCGTCCGTCGTGGTGCGCGTCGAGCGTCGCCGGGGCAATGAGCTGTACATCAACGACGGCGCGTACGGCGCGCTGTTCGATGCGGCGCATATCGGGTGGAAATATCCGGTTCAACTGCTGCGCGAGCCGGATTCCGACGCGCGCGACATGGACTTCAGCTTCTGGGGCCCGACCTGCGACGATCTCGACTTCATGCAGGGTCCGTTCCCGCTGCCTGCGGACACGAACACCGGCGATTACTTCGAGATCGGGATGCTCGGTGCGTACGGCCAGGCGATGCGGACCCAGTTCAACGGCTTTTCCTGTCACGAGTTCGTCGTGACCGACGACGAGCCGATGTTCTCGGTCTATCGCGACGAGGCCGAGCACGCCCTCCCCGCGAACGTCGTCAAGCTGTAACCCGGCGACTTTAGCACCTCCTTTATCCCCTTCCGCTTCGGCGGGAGGGGAATGGGGTGGCATTGCGGTTTCGACCGCGATAAGGCCCCTTCGCATACCGGCACTGCCCCCGCGCAGAGCCGGGCCAGCCGGGTTACCGCGTCCCCAATAACGACGACGGCTTCTCGATGATGATGGAACCATCATGACCGACACGATCAACGACAACCGTAAGGCCGAGCTGCTCTCCAGCGTGGTCGAGCATATCGACATCACCAAGTTCGACGCGCGCCCGATCATCGATTCGATGGGCAAGATGAGCTTCACCAGCCGCGACCTGGCGCGCGCGACCGGCATCTACAACCAGATGCTGGCCGACAAGGACTGCTCGATCTTCCTCGTCATCGCGGGTTCGACCTCGGCGGGCGGCTGCATGGACCTCTATGCCGAGCTGCTGCGCTCGAACATGATCGACGGCGTGGTCGCGACCGGCGCGTCGATCGTCGACATGGATTTCTTCGAGGGCCTGGGCCACAAGCATTACCAGGCGCTGGAAGTGCCGGACGACAACACGCTGCGTTCGCTCTACATCGACCGCATCTACGACACCTATATCGACGAAGAGCAGCTTCAGGACTGCGACCACACGATCGGCAAGATCGCGGACTCGCTGGAGCCCAAGGCCTATTCGAGCCGCGCCTTCATCCGCGAGATGGGCAAGTACCTGGCCGAGCACGGCAAGAAGGACAACAGCCTCGTCAAGCTCGCCTATGAGCATGACGTGCCGATCTTCTGCCCGGCCTTTGTCGACTCCTCGGCGGGCTTCGGGCTGGTCAAGCACCAGGTCGAGCGCGCCAAGGAAGGCAAGCCGTACATGGTGCTCGACGCGATCGCCGATTTCCGCGAACTGACCGACATCAAGATCAAGGCGGGCACCACCGGCCTGCTGATGATCGGCGGCGGCGTGCCGAAGAATTTCATCCAGGACACGGTTGTCTGTGCCGAGATCCTGGGCCATGAAGACGTCGAGATGCACAAATACGCCGTGCAGATCACGGTGGCCGATGTTCGTGACGGTGCTTGCTCGTCCTCGACGCTCAAGGAAGCGGCGAGCTGGGGCAAGGTCGACACCGCGCTCGAGCAGATGGTGTTCGCGGAAGCGGGTTCGGTGATGCCGCTGCTCGCTTCGGACGCCTATCATCGCGGCCACTGGCGTGAGCGCGCGAAGCGTCGTTGGGGGGCTATTTTCGACTGATGTTGGACTTCTTGGAACGTGAGCAGCTTGCCTATCTGATCATCGGCGTGATCCTGCTCGCGGCGATAGCATTCGCGATCCCCTATTCCCGTCGTCGCAAGCGCGAAAAGCTGCGGCGTCGGGGGATCAAGAAGTACGGACATTGAGAAAAAGGGCGGAACCGCAGGGTTCCGCCCTTTTTTCTTGCCCGGCGCGCGCCCTCCCGGCAGGCTTGCCCCGATAACGCCGTGAGGCGCGGATGGAGAGGATAGGATGATCGACCGACGCTCTGTGATCGGAGCCATGGCGAGCGTGCCGCTGGCCGCCCGCGCCGCCGCGCAGGCCGCACCGGCCTCCGCCACCGGCATGACGCCCTGGCCGCCCGCCGAGCATTTCCCCCTCTGGCCCGGCCGTCCGCCCGGCGCGCGCGCGACTTTGCCCAGCCCCCGTCCCTCGATGAACGGCCCGGCGGGGCAGCAGCAATTGTGGCTGCGCGGCATCGCCACCCCGATCGTCGCGGTCTTCCGGCCCGAGCGGCCCGACGGTCGCGCCGTGCTGACCATTCCTGGCGGCGGCTATGGCTTCGTGTCGGTCCAGAATGAGGGGATCGACGTCGCGCGGACGCTCAACCCGCATGGCATCACCGTCTTCGCACTCGCCTATCGCCTGCCGTCCGAAGGCTGGGACCATCAGGCCGACGTTCCGCTCCAGGATGCGCAGCGCGCCATGCGGCTGATCCGCGCCAATGCGGCGCGATACGGCATCGACCCGGCGCGGCTGGGTATCGTCGGCTTCTCGGCGGGCGGGCATCTCGCGGGTTCGCTGACCGTCGGTTATGACGACCGGGTCTATGCGCCGGTCGATGCCGCCGACCGCCAATCGGCGCGCCCGCGCTTTTCGGGGCTGGTCTATCCGGTCGCCAGCCTGTCGACGCCGACCACCCATGCCGGATCACGCGACAATCTGCTGGGCCCCCATCCCGATCCCGCGACCAAGGCGCGCTATGACAGCCCACGCCGGATCACGGGTACCACGCCGCCGCTGTTCCTGGTCCATGCGGTCGATGACGGGCTGGTTCCGCTCGACCAGTCGCTCGACGTGCTGACCTGCGCCCGCGCCGCCAAGGTGCCGGTCGAGGCGCATTTCTTCGAAAAGGGCGGGCACGGCTTCGGCGCGCTGGGCGCCCCCGAAGGCGCTCCCGCGCGGCTGTGGCCCGATCTGTTCGACCGCTGGATCAACCACACGCTGGGGGCGTGATGCCCAAACCCCCGTTCGCCCAGTGCGAACGGATGGGGGATAGCCCCTCAGAACAGCCTTTGCAGGCTCCGCTCCAGCATCAGCATCTGCCACAGCGTCCGGCCATGGTCGGCCCGCCCCGCCCGGTGGTCGGCGGCCATGCGCCCCAGTTCGGCCAGCTGGAACCAGCCCGTCTCGCGCAGCAGCCCCGATTGCGCCAGCCGCGCCGCCTCCTCGGCCAGGGCGCCGCGAAACCACGCGCTGATCGGCGTGACGAAGCCCATCTTCGGCCGGTAGAGGATGTCGCGCGGCAGATAGGGCTCCAGCGCCTTCTTCATCAGCCATTTGCCCTGACCGCCGCGCACCCGCATCGCGGCGGGCAGGCGGGCGGCATATTCCACCAGGCGGTGGTCGAGCAGCGGCTCGCGCGCCTCCAGCCCCACCGCCATCGAGGTGCGGTCGGTCTTGGTCAGGATATCGCCGGGCAACCAGATCTTCAGATCGGCATATTGCGCGCGGTCGATGGCGTCGCGGGCGGGCGCGTCGCGCATCGCCGCGACATAGCGATCCTCGGCCCGGTGGCCGCCCAGCGCCGCCTTCGCCTCCGCCGAAAACAGTCGCGCGCGCCATTCCGGGCTGGTGACGCCCACCGCCCGCGCATAGGCCTCCGCCCCGTCCATCCCCAGCGCCAGCAGGGTCGTCTTGGCACGTAGCGGGCGCGGGGCCCAATCGGCCTTGGGATAGAAACGCCCGAGCGTCCCGAACAGCCCGCGGCGCAGGTCCGCCGGGAACAGGCCGCGGACCCGCTCCTCGCCCGCATGGAAGACATGGCGGCGATAGCCCGCCATCGCCTCGTCCGCGCCGTCGCCGGACAGCGCGACGGTGACATGCTCGCGCGCCAGCTGGCACAGCCGATAGGTGGCGAGCGCCGAGGCATCGGCAAAGGGCTCGTCGAAATGCGCGACCAGCGTGTCGATCAGCGTGAAGTCGTCGGCGCGCACCACCCGCTCGACATGATCGGTGGCGAAACGCCGGGCGACGGTGCGGGCATAGCCGCGCTCGTCATGCCCCGCCTCCTCGAAGCCGATGGTGCAGGTGCGCACCGCGCGCGGGGACGCCTCCGCCATGAGCGCGACCACGCCCGAGCTGTCGACGCCGCCCGACAGGAACGCGCCCAGCGGCACGTCCGCGACCATCCGGCTGGTCACCCCCGCCCGCATCCGCGCAAGCAGTTCCTCGCCCATCCGCGCGGCCGATCCGGTTTCCCGGTCGGAGAAATCCACGTCCCACCATTGCCGGGGAGACGGAATGGCCCGCCCCCGCTCGATCAGCAGGAAATGCCCGGCGGGCAACTTGTGGACGCCGCCCATGATGCTGGCATCGTCGGGGACATAGCCCAGCGCCAGATAATCCTCGACCGCGCGGATATCGGGCCGACGCCGGAACAGCGGATGCGCCAGCACCCCCTTCATCTCCGAGGCGAAGGCGACCGCGCCATCAGGCAACTCGGCCCAGTGGAGCGGCTTCACCCCCAGCCGATCGCGCGCCAGGAACAGCGCCCCCGCCCTGGCGTCATGCACCGCAAAGGCGAACATGCCGACCAGCCGGTCGAGCATCGACGGCCCCCAATGCCGCCAGCCGTGCAACAGCACCTCGGTATCGCCATCGGTGCGGAACACCGCGCCGCCCGCGCGCAACTCCTCGCGCAATTCGCGGTAATTATAGATTTCGCCGTTGAAGCAGACCGCGACCTCGCCATCGACCATCGGCTGGGGCGAGCCCTCGACATCGATGATCGACAGCCGCGCATGGGCGAAGCCGACACCGGGCGCGGTCCATAGCCCCTGCCCGTCCGGCCCGCGATGCGCCTGTGCGCCGATCATCGCGCGCAGCCGGGCGGGATCGACCGGCTTGGGCGTGGCGGGATGGAACAGACCGGCGATACCGCACATGGGATCAGCGCCGCCCGGTCAGTCGGTCGGCGAAGCGATCGATCGGCCCCAGCGCCTGGACGAACGCCTCGATCGCCTGGCGGTCATCCCCCTCGCTCGACACATGGACGGCGACCGCCACCTGGCGCCGGCCGAGCAGTCTGGCCTTCATCGTCTCGATCTTCACCCGTCGCATGTCCGGGGTCAGCGTATCGCCGATCCGGTACCAGCTCGCAACGACGCGCTGCATGGTCCGGCGATCGGGCGTCGTCTCGATCAGCCGGGTCGCATCGCCGCCCGCGACAGGCACCAGATCGGCGACGCGGATCCAGGGATCGGCTTCGTGCAGGATGCCCGTCCCGAACGCGCCCAGCTTGCCGCCCTCGCGCTGCTGGGGGAAGATGCCGACCGCCAGATCAACCTGATGCCCCTGTCCGTCGGCATAGGTGCGCAGCAGCACCTGCGCGCCGGGATAATAGGGCCGCCATTCGCTGATCTGCGGCGCGGGGGTCCAGCCGGGCACGTCGGGCAGCGCCATATGCGCGGGCAGCGTGGCGACGCGCGCCCCGGCAAAGCCGCTCCAGCTGGGATAGAAGGCGGTGATCGTCACCGCCAGGATCGCGGCGAACAGCGGGTCGATGCGGCGGCGCGGAATGGCGGAGAGGCGCGCGGGGTCGAAGGCGGGATCGTCGGGCGACCGGTCGAAGAACTGCCACCCGATCGCCAGCACCGCCGCCATGACGAAGGCGAAGAACACCCAGCCGAAGATGATATGATCGACGCCCCCCGCCACCTCGATCGAGGTCAGGTCGGCGGCGAAGATCGTTCCCCAGGCGCGGATACCGTTGGCCAACACCGGCACGATCACCGACACGATCAGGAACGCCGCACGCCGCCAGGGCGAACGGAAGCAGAGATTGGCGACCAGCGCCGCAAAGGCGATCATCGCCAGGACGAATTTGGACCCCGAACACGCCTCCGCCACCTCGAACCAGTAGCGCCCGGCATGGATGAGCACCCCGTCCGCGCTGGCGGGGATGCCGCTCCAGTCGAGCAACGGCATGACGATCGCCACGGTGATCTGCTGAAGCGGCTTTTCCAGTTCCGCGCCGAACGGCACCAGGAACCAGGCATAGGCCAGCGGGAACAACAGCCCGCGTGCCACCATCGGCCCCAGCAGCGTGACGACCAGCCCCTCCAGCGTCGCGACCAGCCCCAATTGCCGCACCAGTGCGACCGTGGCGGACTCGCCGAGCAGCCAGAGGAACCCGCCCGCCGCGACGAGCAGCAATCCCGGCCACCAGGCGACCGGGGTGAGTTGCTTCAGCTCCGGCCGCCGCTGCCAGATCAGCCAGCCGACGACCGGGCCGATGAACAGGCAATGGCCATAGGTCGTGCTGGTCCACCAGATCTCGACCAGATGCGCGACGTCGCGTCGCAGGAGGAACAGGACGAACAAAGCCGCCACGCCGAGCAGCGCCAGATGATAGCTCCAGCGTCCCGGCTTCACGACACCATATCCTTCATCAGCCGGTCGAGCGGCGCCAGCCGCGCCCCCCAGCAGTAACGCTCCATCACCCGCACGCGCGCGGCGGGATTGCTGGCGGGGCCGTTCAGCGCGGCGAGGACGCGGGCTGCGAAATCCCGGTCGTCCGCCGCCACCGCGATGGTGCCGCCATGATCGATCCCCTCGGCGGCGGCGCGCGACGCGACGACGGGGCGGGCCATCGCCATCGCTTCCAGCACCTTGTTCTGGATGCCGCGCGCCAGCATCAGCGGCGCGATGCAGACCGCCGCCCCCGCCAGCCATGGCCGCGTGTCGGGCACCTCGCCGGTGACGATCACCGCCTCCCCCGCCAGTCGCCGCACCGCCGCGGCGGGTGCGCGGCCGACAATGGCGAAGCGTGCATCCGGCCGGACGGCGCGGATGCACGGCAGGATGGTCTGGGCGAAATGGATCACCGCATCGATATTGGGGCGATAGTCCATCTGCCCGGTGAAGACGATCAGCGGGCCGTCCCGCACCACCGGCGCCACCGCGCCGGGCGCATGGACGGTCGCATCGATGCCGTTCTCAATGGCCAGGACATGGCCCTGCCCGCCCTGGCCGCGGAACAGGGCGGCCTCAGCCTCGCTGACGAACAGGGTCGCATCGGCATCGCGGGCCACGCGGCGCTCAAAGGCGGACAGACGTTTCGCCTCGCGGGCCAGCATCCAGGCCCTGGGGCCGGTCGCGCCATCCGCCATCGCGGCGAACTTGGCCGAGTCGACGTCCACCATGTCCATCACGGTCGGCCCTTGCCCGCGATACTGCGCCATCTGGCCCGAAAACACATAGGTCGCGGCCACCCCGCCCCGCCGCACCCCGGCCACCGCCCGCGCCATGGCGGGATGGGCAAAGGCGGTCAGCGAGACCGGGCGGCCGGTCGCCAGCGCCTCGACGGCGGCGCGCGGCATCCCCTTGGTGCGGGGGATCAGGTGGCAACTCGCCAGCAGGTCGCGGAATGCGGGCGGCGGATCGCGCTCGGCCTCGCTTTCGGCAAAGGCGCAGAGATGGATGCGCCAGTCGCGCGCCAGATGCCGCAGGATGTGGAAGCTGCGGATCTTGTCGCCGCGATCGGGGGAAAAGGGCACGCGGTGCGCGAGGAACAGCAGGTCCCTCACCCCAGCCCCCGTGCGATCACCGGCCCCGCGATCCGCGCCGCCCAGACCGGCATCCGCTTCCAGAGGGCGATCATCGCGGCATATTTGGGGTTGAGCGGATTGATCGCGCGCGGCCCATGGATGCTGCGGCTGGCATAGACCAGCGGTCGCCCCTCGAACCCCCAATTCTTCTTGAACGCCGCCGCGCCGGTCCCGACCTTCGACCGGCCGAAATCGAAGCGGTGACAACCGCGCGACCGCGCGTGCCGCATCAGCGCGAAATACATCAGGTCATTGGCGCGCAGGCCCCGCGCCGCCTGCGTGCCCCCGCCCCAATAGGGATAGACGGTGCCGCCATGATACAGGCTGAGCACGCTCGCCACCGCGCGGCCACGATGGCGCACGGTCAGCACGTCCGCGTCCAGCCGCGCCGCCGCCTCGCGGAACAGCCGCGCCGGAAAGACCGGGGTGCCCAGATTGCGGACCGATTCGGCATAGACGCGGTAATGCCCGGCCAGCATCGCCGCATCGGCGCCGGTCTGGACGGTCAGCTCATTGGCCAGCGCCTTGCGCACCTCGGCCCGCTGCTTGCGCGGGATCGCCTTCAGCTCGGCCTCGTCATCGGCGGCGATCGGGCGGACGAAGCCCAGATAGCTGTCGGCGTCGGGCGTCCAGCCATCCGGCACCGGCCCTCCGCGCAACTCGACCGACTCGATGCCCCGGTCGCGGGCGAGCGTCCAGGCCGCCTCCGCCAGCAGGTCCACGCCCTCGCCCAGCACGCCGCCATCGACGCCGAAGCCCGTCGACACCATCGCCGCGCCGAACAAGGGCGAGCGAATTTCGCTCAGCGGCAACAGGCCGACCAGATCGCCGTTGCGCTCCGCGACCAGGCAATGCGCCTTCTGGCCACAGCCCGCCGCCCCCGCCAGCAGCCAGCCGGTGCGATGAAAGGGCGTGCCACCGGCGGCATCCACGAACGCATCGATCCGCGCACGCTCCGTTTCGCGCGCCAGATCGGCGACGCGCAGGGTCGGCACCGTCGCGCTCATGCCAGCCGTGCCGCTTCCCTGGCCGCCACCTGATCGACCCGGCCCCAGTCATGCCGCCCGAGCAGCGCACGCAGCTTGCCCTCCATCGCGCCCAGCCGCGAATAATGGCGGATACGCGAGCGAAGCGGGGCGGCGGTGACGCGCGGCTGGCCGGGATCGATCTCCCAGGGGTGGAAATAGAACATCGCGCCGTGCCGGTCGCGCTCGACCTGCCCGATCGCGATGTCGGTCAGCCTGGCGGGCAGCATCCGGAAGAAGCCGCCGCCGGTCGCCAGCCGCCGCTGGCCGAACTGCGCCACCGTCACCGGCAACTCGATCAGATCGGCATCGGCCAGCGGCCGCCAAGCATAGCGCGGCGAGGCCGCCCAGCCATAATGGTCGTGCCGCAGCGGCGCGACGCTGGAGGAATAACGATAGCCCGCCTCCGCCAGCACGGGATGCGCCCAGGGGGTACGGGTGTCGATCGAGAAGCTGGGCGCGCGATAGCCGGTCACCGCCTGCCCACCCGCATCCTCGATCGCGGTGCGCGCGCGGAGCAGATCGGCGCGGAACTGGTCGGCGGTCATGGTGAAGACGCGCTGATGGTCCCAGCCATGGCTGGCCATCTCATGCCCGGCGGCGACGATGCGACGGATCAGGCCGGGATGGCGATGCGCGACCCAGCCCAGCGTGAAGAAGGTCGCGCGCGTCCCCGTCTCGGCGAACAGCGACAGGACCGCATCGGTATTGGCCTCGACCCGGCTGTCCAGCCGGTCCCAGTCGGCCTTGTCGATCGTCCGTTCGAAGGCGCCGACCTGGAACCACTCCTCGACATCGACCGACATGCCATGGAGCGGCCGGGCCGCGCCGGGCTCAGGCGGCATGGCCCCAGGCGCCCGTGCGGATCGTCGGGCTTTCCTCGCGGCGGGGCTCGCCGCGCGCGTCGGCATCGCTCCAGTCGACCATCAGCGTCAGCACGCGGCGCAGCGCCGCCTCCTGCTGCTCCAGCCGCGCCTCCAGCCGCGCGATCCGCTCCTCCAGCGCCGCGACCGGCGACGGATCGGTGGCGGCCGCCGGGGCGGGCTTGGCGGGCTGGGGTTCCGGCGCGGGCCTGGGCTCGGGGATCGGGCGCAGCGATACCGGCTCGGGCGCGGGCGGCGGGGCGACGATGCGCGGGCTGCCGCCCTGCCCCGTCTGGCTGTCGGGCATGATCCGGGTGCGGACGATCGGATCGGCCATCGCGGCAGGCGCGGGCGCCTGCGCGCCGTTCAGCGTCGCGGCGCCCAGCGTCCCCAGCCCGAAGACCGATCGGTCGAAGGCGGGTGCAGCGGCCTGGGGCGGTGCGATCGGGGCGGGTTCGGGCTGTACCCCGGCGTCGCGCGAAGCCGCGAACCGATCGCCCCCCATATCGGCGGCCATGTCGGCGGCGACGCTCTTGACGGTTTCCTCGCCGATCAGCTCGACCCCCTCGACCGCCGCCTGCAACAGCACGCGGCCCGCCAGCACGTTCAGACGGCGCGGGACGCCGCCCGACACCTCGTACAGCGCGTCGAACGCGTCGGCGGCGAAATCGGGGCGACCGGTCCATCCCGCCACCGCCAGCCGGTGCGCGATGTAATCGGGAACCTCGTCGGCCTCCATCGGGTCGAGATGGTGGATGGCGATGACCCGCTGGCGCAGCTGCTCGATGGCGGCCGAGCCGAGCAGGCGCTCGCGAAATTCGGGCTGTCCGACCAGCAGGATCTGGAGCAGCGCATGCCCCCCCGCCTGGAAATTGGACAGCATGCGCAGTTCCTCGAGCGAGGCGAGCGGCAGCGCCTGCGCCTCGTCGACGATCAGCAGGATGCGACGCCCCTCGCGCGCGACGCCGTTCAGCGCGCGCTCGATCGCGGCCAGCAGTCCCGCCTTGGACAGGCCCAGGCTGTCGACGCCCAGCTGTCCGGCGACGGTGCGGAGCAGGTCGTTCGGCTCGATCGCGGTCGACACGATATGGATGACGCGCAGGCGGCGCGGGTCGAGCGTCTCGACAAGATGGCCGACCAGCGTGGTCTTGCCCGCGCCGACATCGCCGGTGATGACGATGAAGCCCTCGCCCTGCGCCAGGCCATAGCCGAGATAGGCCATCGCCTTGCCGTGAGTCGCCGTCTCGAACCAGAAACGCGGGTCCGGCGTCAGCTGAAACGGGCGCTCGCCCAGACCAAAATGCGTCTCGTACATCATCGTGCCTTTCGGCCGGTCAGAACTGGTATCGTGCCGCGATCAGGGCCTGCGCCGATAGCGCGCTGGACAGGTCCCCGACCGTGAAGTGATACAATCCCACCGACGCGGTTGTTCCGAGCCGACCGAAGTTGCGGTAATAGCTGGCGGTCGATCCCAGCGACACCACGTCCTCGGCCCCCGCCAACTTACTGGCATAATAGTTAACGAAGCCGTTAACGTTAAGCCCCGAATTCGGGCCGAGCGCATGGCCGAAGAAAATCTGCGCGTACCAGCTTTCGTCCTCGGTGCCATAGACGACGATGCCCGGCGCATTCTGCGGCGCGAAGAGGCGGCGATTGGTATAGCCCAGCCCCAGACCCAGGGTCGAGCGGCCGCGCGTCATCGACACCATCGCATCCAGCCCGCGCGCGCGGTAGAGCGAGGTCTGCACCGATTGCAGCGCGTCGTTCAGGCACCCGCCCGGCGTCGTGCCGCTGGTCGAGAACACGCATCCGTTGAACTGCTGCCCAAAGGCATCGCGCGTCTCGACGAAATTGGTCGGCAGGTTGGACAGGCCATCGCGCAACTGCCGCCCGAAGGTCTGGATGCCGTCATAGACCGCGACCTGCATGACGACGCTGCGCGACGCCTGATAGCGCGCGACGCCGGTCACGCTGAGCGAGCCGTAACGCTCGCCGACATGCCCCTCCACCGAGGTACGGCGATCGGGGCGCCAGATCACGCCCGCATCATAATAGACGCCGTCGGTGCGATAGGCGATGCGACGCGGGCCGGTGGGCGCGGTGACGAAGCGGCCCCGGCTGTCGACCAGCGGGCGTCCGGCGGCGTCGACCGCCGCGTCGCGCTGGCTGCTCTCGATCCGCTCATAGCCGACCCCGGCGGTCAGCGCGACATAGGGAGAAATGGGTTTCAGCACGTCGCCGCGCACGAACCAGCCCTCGTAACGCTGCGCCAGCTGCCCGGCATCGTCGCGCTCATAGGAGGCGTTGAGCGACAGCCCGACCGGCAGGACCGCGCCGGGGCGGACATTGGCGCTGACCGTCGCCAGCTGGTTCCAGCTGTCGCTGAAATAGTCGAGGCGCGGCTGGCCCGGCGCGATGCCGCCAAAGCCCGGCGTGTCGACGCGGGTATAGCCCAGCCGGTAATTGGCGCCGATCTGCACCGGCCCGGCGCGGGTGGTCAGGACCGGACCGATATAGGCCGAATAGAGCTGCGAGATATTGCCGGTATCGCCGACCAGCACGCCCGGCGCGGCGCCGCGAATGTCCGATCGCGTCCGCGTGGCGAGCGCGCCGCCGTCCAGGGTCAGGTCGCGCGTCAGCCGATAGGTGCCGCGCGCCAGCCCGCTATGGATGTCATTGTCGGCATAGCGATCGTTCCAGCTGAACCGATGTTCGTAGCGATAGCTGAGCTGCGCCTGCGCGCGCGGGGTGCTCACCTGCGCATTCACGCCCGCCGCCAGGCTGGTGAAGGTCACCACATCGCCGCCGTTCAGATCGGCGCTCAGCAGTTGCCCCACCTCGATATAGGGGGCGATGCGGACACGCGATGCGGTGCCGCCCGCGGGCGCGGGCGCGACGCCGGGGGCTGCGCTGCCCGGCGCGGACGTGGAGGGGGGCGTGGCCATGCCCTGCACCTGCGCCGCCAGCGCCGACGGCCAGGCCGCCAGAGCCAGCGCCGAGGCGATCAGGACCGGCCGCGCCGCCTTCACCGGGCGTCGTCCTTGCCATATCCGCCATAATAGCCGAACCGGCGGCTGCCCGGCACGAAGGCGACGCTGTTGAGCACCAGCTGGATATGCTCGCACGCGTCGAGCAGCGCGATCGCGCCCGCGACGTCGCTCTCGGGCGTGCGGTCGGCGCGGACGACCATCATCACCTGCCCCGCCAGCATCGCCAGCACCGAGGCGGACGAGGCGGCCAGCGCGGGCGGCGAGTCGAAGATGACCAGGCGGCGCGGATTGGCCGACAACAGCCGCTGCAACACCGTCCGGGTCCGCGCCGAGGCGAGCAATTCGGTGTCGCTGGCGCTGCGCGTGCCGCAGGGCAGCACCGACAGATGCGGCACGTCGGTCCGGATCACCAGATCCTCGACATCGATCGCGCCATCGTCGAGCGCGTCGAGCAACCCCGGCCCCTCGGCCAGCCCCAGCCGGTCGAGCACGTCGGGCTTGGCGACATCGGCATCGACCAGCAGCACCTCGGTATCGCGCTCGGCGGCCAGCGACAGCGCCAGGTTGACCGCGCAGAAGGTCTTGCCGTCCTGCGGCCGCGCCGAGCAGATCAGGACGGTGCGCGCCTTGTCGGCATCGCCCGTCTCGACCAGGCGGCGGCTGGTGATGATCAGCTGGCGCTTGACCAGCCGGAACTCCTCGGCCAGCGGCCCGACCGGCGCGCCGGGGACGATCATACCGTTCTCGGCCAGCATCGCGCGGTCGACCATCGCGACGTCGCTGAAGCCGGGATTATATTCGCTCGCCAGGAATTCCTCGTCGCCCGGCTGCGCCAGGAACTCGGCCGGAATGCCGCTCAGGCTGGCGGGAAATTCGGGATCGGGTGCGCTGTCTGGCGCGACCATGGCGGGCGGCATCCGGTCCGCCTCGCGCGGCGCGACAGGCGTGGCGTCTTCGCCGCGCTCGCCCTCGGGCATGACGGGCGCGCGGACAAAGGACTGGAAGTCGTAGACATTCGCCGCGCGTTCGAGCAGCGAAGGCTCCCGCCGGGGCCGGTTCGGTTTCAAGGGCTTGGTCATGCCGCCATACCCCGCTGCAATAGCTCGATCGCGACCACCATCCCATAGGCCGCGCCCAGCGCCGCCGTCCCGCCGAGGAACAATTTCATCCGCTTGGCCCGGACCTCGGCCTGCGCGCGCGTGACGACCTCGCCGATCGCGCCGATCACCGGCAACCCCATCGCGCGTTGCAGCGAATGCGGCGTGGTGAAGGTCTGGCGCAGCTTGGACAGGGCAAAGGCGGTCCCGATCCCCAGTCCCAGCGCGGCCAGGAACACGCCGGTCAGCAGCAACAGGCGATTGGGCGCGGTCGGCGTGCGCGGATAGGTGGGCGGGTCGATCACCGAGAAACGCATCGAGTCGGTCTGGTTCTGCGCCTGTCCGCGCAACGCGACCTGTTCGCGCTGGCGCAGCAGCTGGTCGTAACTGTCCTTCAGCACCTGATAGTCGCGGTCGATCGCCCCCTGCTGCGCCGCCGCCTCGGGATCGGTCGACAGACTGGCGTTCAGCCGGTCGAGGTCGTTCTGCAACTGGCTCTTGCGCATCTTCAGGCTGGCGAGCTGCGCCTGCTTCTCGGCCGCCATCGACTGGAGCGACATGTAGAGCGGATTGGGCTGCCCGCCCGCCCCGCCGCCCGGCGGCTCGGCCCGCGCGGCGGCCTGCGCGACCGCCAGCTGGTTCTTCAGCGCGATCACGTCCGGATGGCTGTCGGTATAGCCGCGCGCCCTGGCATCGGCGAGCTGACCCTGAAGCGTCGCCAGCCGCGCGCGCGCAGGCCCGGCGACCCCGCCGCCCTCGCCGACGGTGCGCGGCGTGCCCGCCAGCTGCCCCTGCACCGCCGCGACGCTCGACTGGGCGGCGGCCATGTCGCTGTCCACCTGCGCCATTTGCGAGCGCGCCAGCCCGATCCGGTCGGCGACCGATCCGCTGCCCGGCAGGCCGCCCAGGAACTGGTTCTGATACTGGGCGCGCTTGGCCTCGGCGATCTGGAGCTGTTTCTGGCGGTCGTCCAGCTGCTTGTCGAGAAAGGCCAGGCTCTGGTTCGTGTTGTTGCGATCGCCGACCAGATTGGATTCGACGAAGATGTCGATCAGCTTCTGCGCGACCTGCTGCGCCAGCTTGGGGCTGGACTGGGTGACGGTCAGCTGGAAGATCGTGTCCTGCTGGTTCTCGATCTTGATGGACTGGGCCAGCGCGGAAACGCGCGCGGCGACGTCGGCGTCGCTCGACACCGTGCTGGCCAGGTCGGTGCCGCGCACCACCTTTTGCAGGTTGATCGCCGAGATCAGCGTCTGGCGCACCTGATCGACCGAATCCATCTGGCTGGCCTGGGTCGAGGCGATGCCGTCGGGCAGGATCTGCGCATTCTGCACCGCGATGCGCGCGCGCGATTCATACCGGCTGGGGATTTGCGAGACGAACAGCCAGCCCGCGATGCACACCGCCCATGCGACGCCCAGCGCCAGCCAGCGCCGGGTCCAGATCGCATGGATCGCTATGCGGATTTCGTCCTGGATGCTCGACATGCGCAGGCGCGACCTTAAAACATCGACTCGGGGATGATGATGACGTCGCCCGGCTCCAGCCGGACATTCGCCTTCGAATCGCCCTTGCGAAGCAGGTCGTTGATCTGAAGCGCATATTCGCGCTGCTTGCCGGTCTCGCGGTCGGTGCGCACCAGCTTGGCCTTGTTACCGGCCGCATATTGGTTCAGCCCGCCCACCGCGATCATCGCATCGAGCAGCGTCATGTTGGCGCGGTAGGGGATGGCGGCGGGCTTTTCGGTCGCGCCGACGATCCGCACCTGCTGACTATAGGTGCCGGAGAAATTCTCGACGATCACCGACACGATCGGGTTGGAGACATATTCCGACAGCGCCTTCTTCATGTCGTCGGCCAGCATCGCGGGCGTCTTGCCGACGGCGGGCATGTCGTTGACCAGCGGCGTGGTGATACGGCCGTCGGGGCGCACCTGGACCTTGGTCGACAGGTCAGGATTGCGCCAGACGAAGATGTTGAGCTGGTCGAGCGGGCCGATGACATATTCCTCGCCCGGCTGCTCCTTGCGCGCGACATAGCCCGCCGAGGGCAATTCGGGGTCCGGCCGCCCGGTCGAACAGGCGGTCAGCGTCGAGGCCGCCAGGCCTGCGAGCAAGAGGGGACGGGCGAACGATGCCATCGAAGGAGTCTCCTGAACCCTGTTATCCCGGCCGGAACAAAGGGCAAATTGCGCAGCGTCGCTATGCCATGAAGAGGTGAACAGAGCGTTAGTCGCTGTGATCCCTCGGCAATAGCTCGGCCGCAGGACCATGTCCCAAAAAGGCACAGGGACTGGCGGTGGCGCCATAGGCCCCGGCCAGGAAGATCGCGACGACATCCCCGACATCGCCGCGCGGCAGGGCGATCCGATCACCCAGCCGGTCGAGCGGGGTGCAGAGCGGCCCGACCACCGACACCGTCTCGGTCGCCTCGCCGCCCATCGCATGCGCCAGCGCCAGCGGATAGTTGCGCCGGACGACGGTGCCGAAATTGCCGCTGGCCGCGAGCTGATGGTTGAGGCCGCCATCGAGGATCAGGAAGGTCTCGCCCCCGCTCTCCTTGCGATCGACCACGCGCGCCAGATAGACCCCGGCCTCCGCCACCAGCCAGCGCCCCAGTTCGATCGCGAACCGGCTGTCGCGCAGGATAGCGGGGCGCGCCGCCACCGCCGTCTCCAGCGCGGCCCCCACCCGCTCGATGTCGAGCGCGGTATCGCCCGCGAAATAGGGCACGCCGAAGCCGCCGCCCAGATTGACCAGCGGCGGTGCCTCCCCCGCCTCCTCCGCCAGCCGCGCGGCGAGCGCGATGGTGGCGGCCTGGGTATCGATGATCGCCTGCGGATCGAGCGCCTGGCTGCCCGCATAGATATGGAAGCCGCGCCAGTCCGCACCTGCCGCGACCAGATGGCGGACCAGCGCGGGCACCCGCACCGCATCGATCCCGAAGGGCGACGGCCGCCCGCCCATCTTCATCCCCGAGCCGCGCAGCTCGACATCCGGATTGACCCGCACCGCCAGACGGGCGCGCACGCCCAGCCGTTCGGCGATGGCGAGCGCGCGGGTCGCCTCGCCTTCGGATTCCAGATTGATCGTCACCCCGGCGGCCAGCGCGGCGGACAGCTCGGCATCGCGCTTGCCCGGCCCGGCAAAGCTGACCGGACGCCCCAGCCGCTCGACCTTGGCCAGTTCGCCCGCCGAGGCGACGTCGAAGCCGTCGACCAGCTCCGCCATCGCGGCGAGCAGCGGCGGGAACGGATTGGCCTTGATCGCATAATGAAGGTCGATCGCGGGAAAGGCGGCACGGAACCGCGCGACGCGTGCCGCGACGATGGCGGGGTCATAGACGAACACCGGGCCGTCCCGCTCCGCCAGCCAGTCCGGCGCGGGGCGCCCGGCGATCGTCAGCATCCCGCGCTGGCCCGCATATTCGGGGGGGATCGGCCCCATCGGCTTCATGACGTCATATCCTTGTCGGCGATCGCGCGGCGCAGGGCGGCGCGGTCCAGCTTGCCATTGGCGTTGCGGGGCAGTTCCTCGCGCCAGTCGATGCGCGCGGGCTGCATGAAATTGGGCAGGTCGCGCTTCAGCCGCGCGCGCAGCGCGGGTTCGTTCGCCCGATCGCCCGCCAGGACCAGCACGATCGCCTGTCCCTGCGCCTCGTCCGCGACGCCGATCGCCACCGCCTCGCGCGCCTCGCCACCCGACAGGGCGGTTTCCTCGACCTCCTGCGGGCTGATCCGGTTGCCCGCGACCTTGATCATCTCGTCATCGCGCCCGACGAAGCGGAGCAGGCCGTCCGCCCCCTCCACTACCGTATCCCCCGACCAGACCGCGCGGGGCCAGCCCGGCGCGGGGCGGAAACGCTGCGCGGTCCGCTCCGCATCGCGCCAATAGCCCTGCGCGACCAGTGGCCCGGCATGGACCAGCTCGCCCGGCTCGCCCGGCGCGGCGCGGGTTCCGTCGGGACGCAGCACCATCACCTCGGCAAAGGGAATCGCACGGCCGATCGCATCGGGATTCGCGTCGATCAGCGCCGGGTCGAGATAGGTGGAGCGAAACGCTTCGGTCAGGCCGTACATGGCGTAGAGATCGGCCTGGGGAAACCGCTCGCGCAATCCCCGCACCAGTCGCGGGGTCAGCGCGCCGCCCGAATTGGTCAGCCGCCGGATCGGCGCGACCGCCTCCTCGGGCCAGTCGATCCCCAGCAACTGCGTCCAGAGCGGCGGCACCCCCGCCAGCACCGTCGCACCGTGCCGCGCCACCGCCTTCACCACATCGCGCGGGGTCAGATAGTCGAGCGGCGCCACCGCCCCTCCGGCCGCCCACGTCGAAAGAAGCTGGTTCTGGCCATAGTCGAAACTGAACGGCAGGACGCCGAGCACCCGGTCCTGCGGGGTCAGCCGCAGATAGTCGGCGACGGCGATCGCCCCGAACCACAGATTGGCGTGGCTCAGCATCACCCCCTTGGGCCGCCCCGTCGAGCCGGAGGTGTAGAGAATCGCCGCCAGCGCCTCCGGATCGGCGGAGGACCGGGGCAGCGCCTCGCCCTCCCCCGCCTCGGTCGTGACCAGGACGCCGGGGGGTATGTCGCCTTCCTCCAACGTGGCGGCGCGCGGGGCGTGGGTCAGCAGCATCGCGGCCCCGCTGTCCGCCAGGATATGCGCGACCTGCGCCCGCTTGAGCAGCGGATTGACCGGCACATGGACCAGCCCCGCGCGCGGCGCGGCGAGCGGCATCAGCGCGGCGACGCGCGTCTTTGGCAACCATGTCGCGACCCGCGCGCCGGGGGCGAAACCCTGTGCCGCCAGCCATCCCGCCAGCCGCGCGACCGCCGACTCCACCTCGGCGAAGGTCAGGGCGGCGTCGCGTTCCAGCAGGGCGGGCGCGTCGGGCGCCCCGCGCAGGACATGGTCGATGGGCAGGGCGGCGGGTTGGGGGACCATGCGCGTCATCTACAGCCGGGGGTGGTGGAAAGTCGAGCCGAGCGGGTGTGGAGCCTTGTGGCGGACGGTTGGCGATATGGCGGCCCTCCCCCAACCCCCTCCCGCCTGCGGGAGGGGGCTTTTGAAGCGAGCGCTTCCACCCTTTTTCTCCCCTCCCGCAGGCGGGAGGGGTTGGGGGAGGGCCTGGGACTCCAGACCCCTGCCATAACCCCAAAACCCAAAGCCGTTGCCCAACGCGCCCTCCCGGACTAACGCTGGGGGCGATACCAACAACAGGGCGACAGGGATTGGGACTCCAGGCGAACGGGGATGTGGACGCGACGGTGCGCGGCGTGCTGGCCGATGTGCTGGGGCTGTCGCATGAGCGCGTGGCCGGTTTCACCGCCGAGACGCCGCTGTTCGGCGCGCTGCCCGAGCTGGACTCGATGGCGGTGGCGGGCGTGCTGACCGAGCTGGAGGATCGCCTGGGCATCCTGATCGAAGATGATGAGGTGGACGGCGAAATGCTGGAGACCTTCGGCCAGCTGGTCGCCTTCGCCAGCGCCAAGGCGCCCGCTTGATCGACTATTATGACTGGCCCGGCGGGCGCGAGGCGATGTTGCGCTTCGGCCCCGCGCAAGGGCCGGTCGTGCTGGTCGCGCTCCCCTTCTGGGAGGAAGCGAACCGGACGCGGGCGCTGGCGGTGGCGATGCTGCGGCGGCTGGCCGATCACGGCATCGGCGGCGCGCTGCCCGACTGGCCGGGCACGGGCGAGAGCCTGATCGACACCGAACAGGCCAGCATCATGCAATGGCGCGACGCCCATCAGGCCGCCGCCGAGGCGCTGGGCAACCGGCGCTGTTACGGCGTGTCGATCCGGGCGGGGACGCTGATCGACGGCTTTGCGCTGTTGTCGGGGCGCTGGCATCTGGCGCCGATGACCGGCGAGGCGGTGCTGCGCGACGTGATCCGGCTGCGCGCTGCAGCGGGGCTGCGCGGCGACGAGCATGGCCTGTTCGGCGCGGAGTCGCCGGTGCGGATCGCGGGCAACCGGGTCTCGCCGCACTTTTTGGCCGGACTGGCGGGGGCCGAACCCTATGACCAGCTCGGCGTGCCGCGCCGCGTCGTGCGCCTCGGCCATGACCGCGCCGCCGCCGACCGCACCATCGACGCGGTGCCCCCCTGGCGCCGCGCCGAGCCGCAGGAAGACCCCGAACTCGCCGCGACGCTGGCCGAGGATATCGCGCACTGGATCGCCTCATGCGAAGGCTGATCTCCTTCCCCTGCGAGGCTGCGAGGCTGGTCGGCACGTTCGACGAAGGCGCCCTCGACACCGGCCTGCTGATCGTGTCGGGCGGCAACGAGCCGCGCATGGGCGCGCATCGCGGCCAGGCGATGCTGGCGGCGCGCATCGCGGCCAAGGGCTATCCGGTGTTCCGCTTCGACCGGCGCGGGGTCGGCGACAGCGAGGGCGTCAATCGCGGCTGGGAGTCGAGCGGCCCCGACATCGCCGCCGCCGTCCATGCCTTTGCCGAGGCGAGCGGGTGCGCGCGGATCATCGGCTTCGGCAATTGCGACGCCGCCGCCGCGCTCGCGCTCCACGGGCGCGAGGCCGGGCTGGACGCGGTGCTGCTGTCCAACCCCTGGCTGTCGGACGAACCCGACGCGCTGCCCCCCGCCGCCGCGATCCGCCGCCATTATGCCCGCAAGCTGATGGACCCGCGCGAATGGCTGCGCGCGGCGCGAGGGGCGGTGGATTTCGACCGGCTGCGCCAGGGGTTGAGCAAGATCGCCGCGCCCCCCGCCCCGCTCGACGCGACAGCCGTGCCGCTGCTCGACGCGATCGGTCACTGGGGGGACAGCGCCGCGATCATCCTGGCGCGCGGCGATGCGACCGGGGTGGCGTTCCGCGCGGCCGCGCGCGGCCATGGCTTTCCGATGACCAGCATCGCGACGGACTCGCACAGCTATGCCGACGCGCTGGACGCGCTGGAGCGCGAGATCCTCGCCCGGCTGACCCAGGCGGCGGCATCGGATGGACCGAGCGCTTTGCACGACAGTATAACGGAACTCAAAAATACCGATTAACACGTTTTAGGATAATGGTTTTTTCCGGAACGCCTCTCCGCTCCGTCTATTGGATCGGGCAAGGAGAGACGGTCCATGAACGAACGCCCCACCCCACCCCAACCCGAACAGCAGCAGGACATGCCCGGCGAGACGGAGGCGATGACCCCCCGTCCCGATCATGGCGAACACAGCTATGTCGGCCATGGCAAGCTGACCGACAAGAAAGCAATCATCACCGGCGCGGACAGCGGCATCGGCCGCGCGGTCGCCATCGCCTTTGCCCGCGAGGGCGCCGATGTGGTCATCTCCTATCTGTCGGAGGATGAGGACGCGGCCGAGACCCAGCGGCTGGTCGAACAGGCGGGCCGCAAGGCGCTGCTGATCCCCGGCGACGTCAGCGATCCGGCGCATTGCCGCACCATCGTCGAGCGCGCGGTCCAGACCTTCGGCCGCGTCGACATCCTGGTCAACAACGCCGCGCACCAGGCCAGCTTCCAGGCGGTCGAGGACATCAGCGACCAGGAATGGGAGGTCACCTTCGCCACCAACATCCATGCGATGTTCTATCTGGTGAAGGCCGCCCTGCCGCACATGGGTGAGGGCGCGTCGATCATCAACACGACCTCGATCAACGCGGACAAGCCCAACCAGCAACTGCTCGCCTATGCGACGACCAAGGGCGCGATCCACAATTTCACCGCCGGGCTGGCCCAGATGCTCGCCGAGCGCAACATCCGCGTCAATGCGGTCGCGCCGGGGCCGGTCTGGACCCCGCTGATCCCCTCCACCATGCCGCCCGAGGCGGTGAAGAGCTTCGGCCAGCAGACCCCGATGGGCCGCGCCGCACAGCCCGCCGAACTGGCCCCGCCCTATGTCCTGCTGGCGAGCGGCGAGGCCAGCTACATCAGCGGCGCGACCATCCCCGTCACCGGCGGCACCCCCTTCCTCTGATCCCGAAACGAAGGAGCGATGATCCATGGCTACCCTCCCCAATGACGTGGTCGCGGCGGTCTTCGTCGCCGGACTGAAGAACGCCCATGCCGTCGAGCATCAGGCGCTGGCGCTGATCGACCGGCAGCTCGACCATCTGTCCAACTATCCCGACGTCGCCGACCGGCTGCGGATGCACCGGGGCGAGACCGAGCAGCAGATCGTCCGGCTGGAGGAGATACTCGACGGGTTCAACGAGAGCCGCTCGGTGCTGAAGGACGCCGCGCTGTCCTTCTCGGGCAACATGGCCGCGCTGGGCCACACCTTCGCGCCCGACGAAATCCTGAAGAACAGCTTCGCCAACTTCGCCTTCGAGAATTTCGAGGCGGCCAGCTACAAATCGCTGCTGACCATCGCCGATGCCGGCGGCTTCGACAGCGCCGCGCTGCTCACCCAGTCGCTGAACGAGGAACTCGCGATGGCGGCCTGGGTCGACGACAACAATGCCGCGCTGACCCGCCGCTATCTCGAACGCCGCGCCGCGGGCGACACCGCCAGCCACTGATCCGACACCCCCGAACCAAGCGAGGCCGACCATGTATTATCACGACAAGCGCCTGCAATATCCCGTCCGGGTCGACAGTCCCGATCCCCTCTTCGCCCGGATGCTGCAACAGGCGATCGGCGGCGTGGAGGGCGAGATCCGCGTCTGCATGCAATATTTCTTCCAGGCCTGGGGCAATCGCGCGCCCAGCCCGAAATATCGCGACATGCTGCTGAACACCGCGACCGAGGAGATCGGCCATATCGAGATGCTGGCGACCGCGGTCGCGCTCAATCTCGACAAGGCGCCCGCCTCGCTTCAGGAGGAAGGTGCGGCGGACAGCATCGTCGGCGCGGTGATGGGCGGCGAGAATCCCCGTCACGCGATCGAGGGCACGCTCCACAAGCATATCCTGTCGACCGGCCTGGCGGCGCATCCGTCGGATTCGGACGGGGTGCCGTTCGACATGAGCCATATCTATGCCAGCGGGAACATCGCCGCCGACATGTATTGCAATGTCGCGGCGGAAAGCACCGGCCGGGTGCTGGCGACCCGCCTCTATCACGCCGCGCACGATCAGGGGATGAAGGACATGCTCCACTTCCTGATCGCCCGCGACACCATGCACCAAGAACAATGGCTGGCGGTGATCGAGGAACTGGGCGGCAAGGATGCGCTCCCCATTCCCAATTCCTTCCCGCAGGCGAAGGAAAATCAGGAGCATAATTACGACTTCTTCGTCACCTCGGTCGACGGCACCTATCCCGAAGGGCGCTGGACGCAGGGGCCGAGCCTGGACGGGCGCGCCGAATTCTCGGTCTTCCGCAACGAACCCATGGGCGAGGAGCCGGTCCTCGGCCCCGCCCGGCCGGACAGCTGCGCCCAGGCCGAGCAGATGGCGGAAAAGCCGGTCGCGTAGGACCGCTTCCCCTCCTTCCTACTTCGGAAAGGAGAGGCAGACACATAAGCCGCCCCGGTCCACACCGACCGGGGCGGTGTTGCATCGGGCATCCGGGCGGCTATCCCTCGGGAAATCCATCACTTGCCTCGCATTCGCCTCTCCGCCAGTCTGGCGCGATGATCCTTCCGCTTCTGCTCGCCGCCGCCGCGTCCGCCACGGCCACCCCCTCGCCCGCCCGGTTGAAGGCCGATGTCGAAACGCTGGTCGGCTTCGGCACGCGTCACACCCTGTCGACCACCACAGACCCCAGGCGCGGGATCGGCGCCGCGCGCGACTGGGCCGCGCGACAGTTCGAGGCGATCGGGCAAGGCTGTGGCGGCTGCATCACCGTCGAACGGATCAACCGCCGCTTCACCGGCCCGCGCGCGCCGAACGGCGTGATGGTCGAGGATGTGCTGGGCATCCAGCGCGGGCGCGACCCGAACCGCGTGGTCATCGTCGGCGCGCATATCGACAGCCGCGTCACCGACGTCATGGACGCGACCTCCGACGCGCCGGGGGCCAATGACGACGCCTCGGGCGTGGCGCTGGTGCTGGAGGCGGCGCGCATTCTGTCGAAGCAGCATTATGACGCGACCATCGTCTATGCGGTCTTTTCGGGCGAGGAACAGGGGCTGTGGGGCGCCACCCTGCTCGCCGACACCGCCAAACAGCGGAACTGGCGCGTCTCGGCGATGCTGAACAACGACATCGTCGGCAACACCATCGGCCAGGGCGGCGTGCGCGAGGCGCGCTGGGTCCGCGTCTTCTCCGAGGGGATTCGCGCGTCCGAAGATTTGCCCCAGCAGATCCAGCGGCGCGGCAATGGCGGCGAGGATGACGGCCCCAGCCGCGCGCTCGCCAAGGCGATCGACGGCGTGGCGGACAAGCTGGGCGGGCTCGACGTGTTCCTCGACCGGCGGCCCGACCGGTTCGGGCGCGGCGGCGACCATGAGCCGTTCCTGAAGCTCGGCTATCCCGCCGTCCGCTTCTCGGTCGCCAACGAGGATTGGGACGCGCAGCACCAGGATCTGCGCAAGGAAGGCAATGTCGCGTTCGGCGACACCATCGACAAGATGGACTTTCCCTATCTGGCCAAGGTGACGGCGATCAACATCGCCACGCTGGCCCGGCTGGCCGCCGCGCCGCCCGCGCCCGACAAGGTGACGATCAGCGGGGCGCTGTCGCGCGATACGCAGGTGGAATGGGCCCCGGTGCCGGGCGCGGTCCGCTATCGCGTCCACTGGCGGCGCAACGACACGGGCCAGTGGAGCCAGTCGCGCGACGTGACCGAGACGAAGGCCGTGCTGACCCAGACCCCGGTCGACGACCACTTCGTCGGCGTGTCGGCGGTGGCGGCGGACGGATCGGAAAGCCTGGTCACCTTCGGCGGGCGCTGACGCCGCCGCATCCCCGTCCATCAGTTGGGATGCCGCCCCGTGGGAGTATACGGAGCGGCATCCCGATTATCGACCCGGCGTCTCTCAGGTCGATAATCCCCCCTGGGGGAAGGCTTCAGCGACGGACCAGCTTGCTCCGTATCCGCGCCCGGCGCGGTGCCTGGCGCACGACTTCGGTCGTGGTGGTCGTCGTTGTCGTGGTAACAGGCGCCCCCTGTACCACAATCGTTGTCACTGTGGGAGCGGGATAATAATAGCCGCTGTCATAATAACCTGGCTGGCCTTCGGCGAGCGTGCCGACGGTCGTCGTGGTGGCCACGGTGGTCCCGTCCCGCGTCACGATGCGCCGCCCCATGGCCGGCGGCGGGGGCGGTGGAGGCGGCGGGGGCGAATAGTCGCCGGGATAGCCATAATCCGGGGCGCCGTAATCGTCATGGCCCGGCGGCATCCGACGCCGCCGATCCTCCGCCCGGTCGATGGCATAGCCCGCCACAGCACCGACGCCCGCGCCGATCAGCGTCCCGCCCAGCCGGTCGCCGCGTCCCGCCACCAGATTGCCCGCGACACCCCCGGCGACCGCGCCGATCGCCGCGCCGCCCAGCCCGTCGTCACGCCGGACCGGCGGGGGCGGCGGATAGCCACCGGCATGGCCCGCCCGCCCCGCTCCGTCCCAATCGACGTCATGGACGCTGTCATAGACCGCCCCGCGCGGATCGATCAGGACCGCGTCGTCATAATAGCGCGTCCAGCGATAACCGACCGGCGGCTGCGGCAGGCGATAGACTGCCCAATCGGACACGCCGAAACGCGGGCTGTTCCAATAGCCCGGCACGACCATCCCGCGTACCGGCCGACGATAGGCGGGCCAGCCGCCCGGCGCATTGGCCCCGCCCCACCAGCGTCCGCCGACCTTGCTACCCCAGCGATCCGGGCGGACCGACGGCACGCCGACCGTGCTGGTCGAGACGATCGGGGCCGCCACCGGCCCGGACGCGGCGTCTAGGCCGGGACGCGGATAGCTGGCCCCGGCCCGGCCGGGCCCCTGCCCCTGCGCCGCGACCGGCGCGCCGAGCGCCAGGGTCAGCGTAAGGGCGATCAGAGGCGAGGTGGTGCGCATGGCGTAAAATTCCCCTGTATCAATGCGAAGGACGTCCCCTAAACGCCTTTGCCGAAACGCGCTTTGATACCAGCGCGCCACCATCGCCGATAGCGCCGCCCCGCGTCCCGAATCGGATCAGCCGGGTCAGTCGGCCGCCGTCACCAGTCGCGGCGCGAGCAGCGTCACCAGCGCCTCGCACCCTGCCTGATCCTCGGCATCGAAACGGCTGGGCTCGGGGCTGTCGAGATCGAGAACACCGATCACCCGGCCGTCATGCAGGACCGGGACCACCAGTTCCGACCGGCTGGCCGCGTCGCAGGCGATATGGCCCGGAAAGGCATGGACATCGTCCACCCGCTGAGTCTCGCGGGTCGCGACCGCGGCACCGCACACGCCCTTGCCCACCGGGATGCGGATGCACGCCGCCTTGCCCTGAAACGGACCGAGCACCAGCTCGCCACCCACCATGCGGTAGAAACCGGCCCAGTTGAGATCGGGCAGATATTGCCAGATCAGCGCCGAGGCATTGGCCATGTTGGCGACCGCATCCGCCTCTCCGGCGGTCAGCGCGTCGAGCGCGGCATGAAGGTCGCGGTAAAGCTCCGCCTTGGACCCGGCGGCGATATCGAATTGGTACATATCCCGAATGTAGGCGGGTGCGGGCGCGACGTCATCCCCCGCCGACCAGCTTGCGCCGGGCATTTTATTGTCCTACAAATCGCGCGACAAGATAAGGAGAGGCCGTGCCCACCGTGCCATCAGACGTGACGCCCGCCTATATCGCGATCGACTGGGGCACCACCAACCGCCGCCTCTATATCCTGGCCGATGACGGCACGATGCTGGACACGGTGCGCGACGATCGCGGCGTGTTGTCGATGCAGCCGGATGCCTATCCCGATGAGATCGCCGCGATCCGGACGCGGTTCGGCAAGCTGCCGATCGTCGCGGCGGGGATGGTCGGGTCGACGCGCGGCTGGCGCGAGGCGGCCTATGTCCCCGCCCCGGCGGATCTGGCGATGCTGGCCGGTGCGGCGACCCGCATCGCCGATCAGGACGTCACCATCGTCCCCGGCATCTCGCTGCTGACCGCGACCCGCGCCGACGTGATGCGCGGCGAGGAGGTGCAGGTGCTGGGCGCAATCGCCGCCGGGCTCGCCCCCGCCGACGCGCTGTTCGCGCAACCGGGGACGCACAACAAATGGGTGCATACCCGGGACGGCCGGATCACCGACTTCGCCACCACCATGACCGGCGAGCTGTTCGCGCTGGTCAAGGGGCATGGCATATTGGCGGGGATGCTCGATGGCCCCGTGGCGGACGGCCCCGCCTTTCGCGACGGCCTGGCGCGTGGCTTCGGCGCGTGCGACCTGACGGCGGCGCTGTTCGGGGTGCGCGCCTCGGTCCTGCTCGGCCGGATCGCGCCCGAGGACGCGGCCGCCTATGCCAGCGGACTGCTGATCGGCAGCGACATCGGTGCGGTGCCGGACATGGCGGGGCGCACCGTCCACCTCCTGTCCAGCGGACTGCTCGCCGACCTCTACACCATCGGGATCGCGGCGCGGGGCGGCACCGTCGTCGCGCTCGACAGCCATGCCGGTTTCCTCGCCGGACTTCACGCCATTCGGGAGCATTTGTCATGACCGACCCCGCCGCACGGTTCGCCGCCGCCTTTGCCGCCTGCCCGCTCGTCGCGATCCTGCGCGGCCTGACCCCGGACGAGGCGATCCCCGTCGCCGACGCGCTGGTCGAGGCGGGCTTCACGCTGATCGAGGTGCCGCTGAACTCGCCCCAGCCCTATGACAGCATCGCCGCCATCGCGGCGCATGTCGGAGACAAGGCGATCGTCGGTGCGGGCACGGTGCTGACCACCGAGCAGGTCGACCGGGTGAAGGCGGCGGGCGGCACGCTGATCGTCTCGCCCAACACCGACACACAGGTCATCGCGCACAGCGTGGCGGAAGGGCTGATCTCGCTGCCCGGCTATTTCACCCCGTCCGAGGCCTTTGCCGCCCTGAAGGCGGGCGCGCACGGCCTGAAGCTGTTCCCGGCCGAGGGCGCTTCGCCGACCTTCCTGAAGGCACAGCGCGCCGTCCTGCCGCGCGAGGTCGCGGTGCTGGCGGTCGGCGGGATCACGCCCGACAACATGGCCGAATGGCGCGCGCATGGCGCGGACGGCTTCGGCCTGGGCTCCAACCTCTATCGCGCGGGCAAGCCGGCGGCGGATGTCGCCGTGTCGGCGCGCGCTTATGTCGAAAAGGCACGCTGATACCGATGACCGACACGATCCGCCTCGCGCTGGTCGGCATGGGCAAGATCGCCCATGACCAGCATGTCCCCGCCATTGCGGGAAACCCGGCCTTCGAACTGGTCGCCACCGTCAGCCGCTCGCCCAACGGGGTCGAGGGCGTGCCGCATTTCCACGACATCGCGGAACTCGCGCAAAGCGACGTGACGGTCGATGCGGTGGCGCTGTGCACCCCGCCGCAGGTCCGCCACGCCATCGCCGCCGCCGCGCTGGAGAACAACTGGCACGTCTTCCTCGAAAAGCCGCCGGGCGCGACGCTGGCCGAGGTGGCGGTGCTGGAGGAGCTGGCGGCCAAGGCGGGCGTGACGCTGTTCGCCAGCTGGCATTCCCGCTACGCGCTGGGGGTCGAGCCCGCGCGCGAATGGCTGTCCGCCCGCAAGGTCACGTCGGCGGCGATCACCTGGCGCGAGGATGTGCGGCAATGGCATCCGGGCCAGGCCTGGATCTGGGAAGCGGGCGGCTTCGGCGTGTTCGATCCGGGCATCAACGCGCTGTCGATCGCGACGCACATCATGCCCCAGCCCTTCTTCATCGAACGCGCGACACTGGACTTCCCCGCCAATCGCGACGCGCCGATCGCCGCCGACGTGGCGTTCCGCACGACCGACGGCACGCCGGTCACGCTCGACCTGGACTGGCGGCAGGAGGGGCATCAAAGCTGGGACATCGTCGTCGAGACGACCGACGGCACGCTCACGCTGGCCGAGGGCGGCGCGGTGCTGACCCTGCCCGACGGTTCGACCCCGCACCGTGAAGAGGGGCTGCACGGCGAATATCCGGGGCTCTACGCCCGCTTCGCCGAATTGGTGAAGGGCGGCCGCTCGGACGTCGACATCGCCCCGCTGCGCCACGTCGCCGACGCGTTCATGCGCGGAAAGCGGCGCGAGGTTGAGGATTTCGTGGAATGAGGCCGACTTCCCGCTCAGCCTGAGCGAAGTCGAAACAAGAACAGCGTCCCGATTTCGTTCGACGCGAACGGTCGGGGAGTGACACAGAAAAGGCCGACTGCCCCATCGGGCGGTCGGCCTTTTCCCTTTGGGCAAAGGCGGGATGCCGAAGCACCCCGCCCCTCTCATCAGAAGTTGATGGTCGTCCCGATCGAGATCTGGCGACCGAGCGCATCGTAACGCTGCGGCGCGGTGTTCGCACGCGACAGGGCCACGGTGTACGAGTTCGGAATGATCGGCGGGTTCTTGTCGAACAGGTTGTTCGCGATGATGCGGAACGCGAACTGCCGCGCGATATTCCAGGTCAGGGCCAGGTCGAAATAGCTCTGCGGCGCGATCCGGGCATAGGTGTTGCGGAAATTGGCGGCGGTGCCGCCGATATCTGCATTGCCCGAATTATAGGCCGTGGTGAGCGATCCCGTATAGCGCCAGTTGAACGAGGCGTTGAACGTGTTGTCCGCCGTCGTCCAGGTGGTGCGCAGGCCGTGCATCCACTTCGGGACCAGCTGGCCGCAGGCGATGCCGTTCGAGAAATAGCCCGCACAGTTATACTGGCTGCGCAGCGGCGAGTCCTGGCCACCGGCCAGCGTGGTGAGCGAGCCGTTGAAGTTCCAGTCGAGGCGCCCCGCCCCGCCAAGGCCCAGCGTGTACTGGCCCTGGAAATCCCAACCATAGGCCAGCGAACGATAGAAGTTCGTCGTACCCTGACGGATGAAGCCGCTGGTCGGGTTGTTGGCAGGCGCATTGCCGATCGATCCGGTCGTCGGATCGCGCACGATCCCCTGACAGAAATAGGGGTCGCCATTGGACGCCAGGCAGCCGTTCAGGAAGTAGTCCGCGCCGTTGTAGCTCAGCGAGTTGACGATGCGGATCTGATAGCGATCGACCGAGAAGACCAGGCCGGGCACGAAGCTGGGCTTCACGATCAGGCCATAGGTCAGCGTGTAGGCCGTCTCCGGGTCCGCCGTATAGCCGCCGGTACGCACCGTGCAGCCCTCGGTCGGGCAGAGCAGCGACGTGCTGCCGTACAGGTTATCGGCCAGCCCGGTCTTGCGGCACAGATCGCGCGAGGCGAGCGGAGCGGTCGTGACCGTGCCATCGGCCTGCGTACGCTGCACGGGAGCGCAGAAGTCGGTCAACGTGCTGTTACGACCATAGCGGATCGCCGTCGCCTGCTGGATCTCGTTCACGGTCGGCGCGCGCTGCGCCTTGTTGTACGAGGCACGGAAGGTCAGGTCCGACACCGGCGCATAGATGCCCTCGATCTTCCAGGTCGAGAAGGTCTTGGGATTCGAGCTGTACTTGGAGACGCGGAAGCCGCCATTGGTCTGCAGCAGATGCGCAAACGGCTTGTCCTGGATCAGCGGCGCCTGGATCTCGATGTTCGATTCCCAGACGTCCTGACGCAGGTCGCTGCGGCTGTCGCCATTCTGGCTGATATAGACGTCGTTGGCGGTCGAGATCAGGCGATCCTTACGGTACTCGGCACCCAGCGAAATGGCGAGACCGTCATTGGCCCAAGGCGTCTTGATGCCATATTTGGTCAGGTCGCCGGTCACCGTGCTGATGACGTCGTACAGGATGCCGACCTGGCCATTGACGCCGCTCTGGCTACCCGGCCCGTTGAACAGATAGTTGGTCAGCGCGCTGTTGCCGGTTCCGGCGCGGAAGGCATCGAAGGGGACGCAGGCGCTGTCGCCGCCGTTCAGGTTCGACACGCAGGTCGGCGTGCCATTGACGTTGACCACGTTCAGCGAGCGATTGACCCGGTCGGGGTCGGCGAAGGGCGAGTTGCGCAGATCCTGCTGGTTGCGCGCGTAGACGCCACCAATATCGTAGGTCCAGGCATCGCCCACCTTACCGCGCAGGCCGCCGGTAGCCCGGATGCCCTGGTTGATATAGGTATCGACCAGATAGGGCTGTCCGTTGAAACGGTAGCGAACCTCGAGCGGGACCGAGTTGGTCGCGCCCGAAGCGCAGCCCAGCGCACCCGCCTGCCCCGCCGACAGGAATGGGTTGTTGCAGTTCACCTGATAGGGCGTCGAGCCATAGACGGTATAGCTGTAGACGCGCAGCGGGCTGGGGTTGATCGACTTGTCGCGGAACCAGATGGCGTCGCCGTACAATTCGAATTCCGGCGCGATCTGGAAGCTCAGGAAGCCGCCCGCGGTATAACGCTCGCTCTGACGCTGGAAGGAATAGTCGTCATAGGGGTTGGCCGCGACGCCCGGGCGCGGCCCATAGGAGACGAAGCTGCGCGTCCCGTCCGGATTGTTGACATAGGCGGTCCCGGAGTTCGGCCCCGAACGCGGCGAGATATAGCCGGCGGGCGAATAGGTCGACACCGGCGAACAACTCAGCGGGCCGTCCTTGCTGGTCTGCGCGAGCGGGCACGCCGCGATCGAGCGATCGCCGGTGCGAACCAATTCGGCGGTGCGATAGTTGACGAATGCAGAGACCTTCAATCGATCGTCGAGCAGCTTCTTGCCTGCGGTCAACGTGACATCGGCTCGGCCGCCGTCATTGGTCAGGCCGAGAGGGGTGCTGAAGCCCACGCCACGCGCCAGCGGCGTAACGATGTTGCTCTTGTTCAGGTGATTGTAGAAGTTGTAGTTCGCGTCGACCCGAAGACCGTCGAAATCCTTGCGCAGGATGAAGTTCACGACGCCCGACACGGCGTCCGAACCATAGACCGACGACGCGCCGCCCGACAGGATGTCGACGCGCTGAAGCAGCGAGGCAGGGATGATGCCCGTATCCTGCCCGTTCATCGTGCCCAGCCGCTTGCCGTCAAGCAGCACCAGCGTCCGCTCGAAGCCCAGGCTGCGCAGCTTGATCCGCTGGCGACCGTCGGAATCCTGATAATTCTGCTGCGCGTCGGGCGCGATCTGCGGCAGGCGGTTGAGAACCTCTTCGACGTTCAGCGGCGCCTGCGCCTGGATATCCTGCGCGGTGACCGAGGTGATCGGCGAGGCCGAGGCAAGATTCGGGCGGGCGATGCGGGTGCCCGTCACGATGACGTCGCCATCGTTCGACGCCTGCGGCGTGCCGGTGATCGCCGCCACGCGGGTTTGCGCGGCTTTGGCGCTGGACGACGTGGCTTCGTCGGAATTTGCCTGTGCGGTCGGATCGGTCTGCTGAGCGAGCGCCGGTACGGCGATCAGCATGGTGCTGGCTGACAGAGCGAGCCAGGATATCGGGTGAAGCAGCTTCATTCGGTTACCCCCTTTTTTCGCCGAGAGCGTTTTCGCTTAAATCGGCGCGTTACTAAGACAGTACAGCCAGGGGCATTCGGTCAATAACCTAGGAATACCGATTTATAATCTTATGGCGTTTCGCCAACGCTTGTTGCAATTCCGCAACAAAAAATTACGGCAAATAAGCCTTTGAAAATAAACGATTAAACCACAGGTCAAACGAACAACAATCTACTTTTGCTTGATTATCAGTGTCTTAATATCAGTCGCAACGACCTGCGAGATGGTCGCTCGATCGAAAACTCGCCTCTCTATTTTTTAGTACCTGTTGAACTCAATATAGTACCAATATGAGATATATCGGCCGCAGATCGCCTGCAAAAAAGGCCGGTCGTCCGCAGGGACGACCGGCCTTTTCCGTTCGAGGATCGGCGGAGTGCCGGAGCACTCCACCGGGGGCGTGGATCAGAAGTTGATCGTCGTCCCGATCGCGATGTTGCGGCCCAGCGTGTCGTAACGCTGCGGGATGGTGTTGGTCCGCGCCAGGCTGATATTGTACGAATCCGGCACGATCGGCGCGGACTTGTCGAACAGGTTGTTCGCGATCAGGCGCAGCGAGAACTGCTTGGCGATCGCGAAGTTGAGCGCCAGGTCGAAATAATTCTGCGGCGCGACACGGTAATAGTTGGTCAGCACACGATCCGGCGTACCGCCGATCGCCGAGTCACCCGAATTGTTGGCGTTGGTCAGCGAGCCGACATAGCGCCAGTTGAGCGATGCGCTGAACTTCTTGTCGACCGTGGTGTAGGTCGTGCGCAGGCCATGGCTCCACTTCGGGATCAGCTGGCCACAGCCATTGCCATAATAGCCCGCGCAGTTGCGCTCGGGCTGAAGCGGCGAGTCCTGGCCACCGGCGGCGGTGGTCAGCGAGCCATTGAAGCCGAAGTCCAGACGGCCGATCGATTCCAGGGTCAGCGCATATTGCGCCTGGAAGTCCCAGCCCTGCGCGATCGAGGTGTAATAGTTGGTCGTGCCCTGGCGGATATAGCCGCCGTTGAACAGCTGGCCGGTGGTCGCGTTGCGGACGATGCCCTGGCAGAAGAACTGGTCGCCGCCCGAACGCAGACAGCCATCGGTGTAATAGCTGTAGTCGTTATAGCCGAGCGAGTTGTCGATCTTGATGCGATAGCGATCGACCGAGAAGACCAGCCCCTTGATGAAGCGCGGCTTCACGACCAGGCCATAGGTCTGGGTATAGGCGGTTTCCGGATCGGCGGTGAAGCCGCCCGAACGCACCGCGCAGGCGCTGCTGCCGTTGGGCGTGGTGCCGTTGCTGCACAACAGGTCGCGGCTGCCGTACAGCGCGTCCGACAGGCCGGTGGCGCGGCAGACCTCACGCGATGCGATCGGCGCGCCATAGGTGACGCCATTGGCGCCGGTGGTCACGGTCGGGGCGCAGAAGTCGGTGAAGGTGCCCGATCCGCCGCCCACGAACTCGACATTGCTCGCCTGGCGGATCTCGACCACGGTCGGCGCGCGCTGCGCCTTGTTGAACGAGGCGCGGAAGGTCAGGTCGCTGACCGGGGCATAGACGCCCTCGATCTTCCAGGTGTTGAATGCCTTGGGATTGCTGCTGTACTTCGAGACGCGGTAGCCGCCATTGACCTGCACCAGCTCGGCAAAGGGCTTGTGCTCGATCAGCGGGGCCTGGACCTCGATATTGGCCTCGACCACATCCTGGCTGAGGTTCGTGTCGGTGCCGCCCAGCGCGGCGCGATAGGCGCTGTCGGCGCGCGACGTCAGCGTGTCCTTGCGATATTCGGTGCCCAGCGCGATCGCCAGCCCCTGTTCGGCGAAGGGCGAGGTGATGCCGTACTTGCCGAGGTCGCCGGTGACATTGGCCTGGACGTCGTACAGCGTGCCGGTGGTTTCCGACGTGCCGGTGCCGAACAGATAGTTGATCAGCGCCGGGTTGTTGTTGCCCGCGCTGAAGATGTCGAAGGGCACGCAGCCCGCCGCGCCGCTGGCGCAGACCGGGTTGGCCGCCGTGCCGCCGACATTCACCGCATTCTGCAGCGTGCCGGGAACGCGGAAGCTGGGCGTATAGTCCTGATGGTTGCGGGCATAGACGCCGCCGACATCATAGGTCCAGGCATCGCCCACCTTGCCGCGGACGCCGCCGGTCAGGCGGACGCCGGTGTTGATGAAGGTGTCGGGCCGGTCGTTATTCTCGCCCAGGCGATAGGCGAGCGTGACGGGCACGCTGGTCACGCCGGTGGCGCATCCGATCGCGGTCGCCTGCGTCCCCGACAGATAGGGGTTGTTGCAGTTGACGTTGACGGTGCCGCTCGCGATCGTCGGATAGTTGGTGTACGACTTGTCGCGGAACCAGATGCCCGAGGCATAGAGCTCGGCTTCCGGCGCGAGGTCCAGCGTGGCGAAGCCGCCCGCATTCACGCGCTCCGAGGGACGCTGATAGGCATAGCCGCTGAAATAGTTGGACGCATTGCCCTGCCCCGCGCCGAACGGCACGAAGGTGCGCGTTCCGTCCGGATTGTTGACATATTGCGCGCCCGCATTCGGGCCCGACTGGGGCGTGATGAGGCCGCTGGTCGAACTGCTGGGCGTCAGGCCGCAGGACAGCGGGCCGTTGAGCTGCAACTGGGTGAGATAGCAGCCCGCATTCGAGCGCGAGGTCAGCGCGATCTCGTTGGTCTGGCGATAGTTGACGAAGCCGCTGACGTGCAGCTTGTCGTCGAACAGCTTGGTGCCCGCCGTCAGCGTCAGGTCGGCGCGGCCGCCGTCATTGGTCAGGCCCCGCGCGCTGCCGAAGCCGGCGGCGCGCGCCAGCGGCGACACGATCGTGTCCTTGTTGTAATGGTTGAAGAAATTATAGTTGGCGTCGAGCTGAACGCCCTCGAAATCCTTGCGCAGGACGAAGTTGACGACGCCCGCGACCGCGTCCGAGCCATAGACCGACGAGGCGCCGCCGGTCAGCACGTCGACGCGCTGCAACAGCGAGGTCGGGATGATGCCGACGTCCTGGCCGTTCTGGGTGCCCAGCCGCTTGCCGTCGATCAGGACCAGCGTGCGCTCGAAGCCCAAGGTGCGCAGCTTGATGCGCTGGCGACCGTCGGAGTCGTTATAGGTCTGCTGGCTGTCGGGCGCGACCTGCGGCAGACGGTTGAGCACGTCCTCGACATTGACCGCGGCCTGGGCCTGGATGTCCTGGCGCGTGACCGAGGTGATCGGCGCGGCGGAGGCGAGGTTGGGACGGGTGATGCGCGTGCCGGTCACGACGACGTCGCCGCCGCCCGGGCTGGCCTGCGGGGTGCCGGTGATCGCGGCCGAGCGGGTGGCGGCGGCATTCGCGCTCAGATCGCCCGGATTCTGGTCGGCGCCGGTCTGCGGCGCGTCCGCCTGGGCACCGGAGGTTCCGGTCTGCTGCGCGATGGCGGGCGCGGCGAGCATCATCGACGCGGCCGAGAGGGCCAACCATGATGCGGACTGCTGGATTCTCATACATCTCCCCTAAGGCCCAAGGCTGATTTTGTCGGGCGCGGGAGAAAGACAAACATTTTGAGGAATTTGGTCAATACCTAAACCATACCTTTATGCCCCCAAGGATGGCATTGGCATGAAACTGTAACCAGAAAGACACAATTATTAACGATTTGAAACCTTTGCATGACGGCGGCGCCATGTTCCCCGGCGACCCCGGACGGCCGCGCGCCGCCGACTCGCCCAGCGGGTGATCGCGACGGTCACGCCGGGGCGGGCAATTGGTGTTATATCGGTTTGCAGGCTTGCGGCTCCGCGCGGGGCCGCGCACAATCGGGCGACGAAACGCCCGGCGATCGCGGGCGGGGGGAGCACGCGTGATGAAAGAAGGTCGACGGGGTTTTCTGGGTGGGATCGCCACGCTGGCGGGGATCGGTACGGGACTGGCCGCCGCGCCCGCCCGCGCCTTTGCGCAGGCCGCCGGGCCGCGCGCGACGATCGTGTCGACCTGGGATTTCGGCGCACCGGCCAATGACGCGGCCTTTGCCGCCGGGCGGGCGGGCGGATCGCTGATCGACATGGTCGAGGCCGGGGTGAAGGTGCCCGAGGCCGATCCGAACAACCATTCGGTCGGCTATGGCGGTTACCCGGACCGCGACGGCCATGTCACGCTCGATGCGGTCATCATGGACGATGCGGGCGGCGTCGGCGCGGTCGCCGCGCTGGAGGATACGGTCCATGCCATCTCGGTCGCGCGCGCGGTAATGGAGCATACGCCGCACACCTTCCTGGTCGGCGAAGGCGCGACCCGCTTCGCGCGCGATCGCGGCTTCCCGCGCACCAACCTGCTGACGCCCGAGGCGGAGAAGGCGTGGCGCGAATGGCTGAAGACGCAAAACTACAAGCCCGTCGCCAATAGCGAGACCGGCACCTATGGCGCGGGCCGCCCCGGCACGCCGGGCGGCGCGCTGGACCATGACACGATCGGGATGCTGGCGCGCGATGCTGGCGGGCGGATGGCCGGCGCCTGCACGACCTCGGGCATGGCGTTCAAGATGCGCGGGCGCGTGGGCGACTCGCCGCAGGTCGGCTCGGGCCTCTATGTCGAGCGCGGGATCGGCGGCGCGACCTCCACGGGTCTGGGCGAGGAAGTCACCCGAACCGTCGGCACCGCGCGCGTCGTCGCCTCGATGCGCCATGGGCTGAGCCCGCAGGCGGCCTGCGAGGAAGCCGCCCGACATATCGCCACCCTGCGCGGCGATGCGATCAAGGGGGTGCAGGTCGGCTTCCTGGCGATGGACACGGCGGGGCGGATCGGCGCCTTCTGCCTGTTGCCGGGCTTTACCTATGCCGTGACGGACGCCGCCGGGCGGACGCGAGTGGAAAAGGCCCCGTCGCTGTTCAAGGCCTAACCTTCCTCCCCTGTCAGGGGAGGTGGCGCGCGTAGCGCGACGGAGGGGTGTCCCGCTATCGAGAGAGCGACACCCCTCCCTTACGGGGGAGCAATTCAGCCTTGCTCGCCCCCATCGGCGATCAGCGCGTTCAGGTCGCGCAGCGCCTTGACCAGCCCCAGCCCGCGCGGCCCCGCAATATAGCGCGGCGCCCATTCGGGCTGGAACTTCTCCTTATAGGCGCGAAGGCCGCGAAAGCCGTAGAAACGCTCGCCATGCCGGAACACCAGCGAGGCCAGCTTGGCCCAGGTCGGGGCCATACGCCGCCCGCCGACTCCGGATAGCGGCGCGAGGCCCAGCGCGAAGCGGCCATAGCCCTGCGCCTGGCCCCACAGCATCAGCTCGACGAACAGATAGTCCATCACCCCGCCCGGCGCGTCCTCGACATGGCGCATCAGGTCGACCGATAGCTCGCGCCGATCCCCCGCTTTCCACAGATTGGCGAAGGCGACGATCCGCCCTTCTACCCGCACCAGCGCGCAATCGGTCATCGCCAGATAGGCAGGGTCGAAGCGGCCCAGGCTGAACCCCTTCTCGCCATGCCCCTTGGCCATCAGCCAGTCGTCGGACACCGCGCGCAGTTCGGGCAGGATCGCCGGCACCTCGGCGGCGGGCAGGATCGCGAAGCTGGCATTCTCGCGCGTGCGGAAACGGTTGAGGGTCTGGCGAAGCCCGCGCATCCGCCCGCCTTCCAGCGCGAAACGCCCCAGGTCGATCAGCGCCTCCTCACCATATTTGATGATCTGGAGGCCCATCTCGATCGCGATCTCCAGCGCGTCGGGGGTGATCTGATAGAGCATCAGCCGGCCTTGCGCGGCGTCGGCCATCGTCCGCAGCTGCCACAGCAGGTCGGCCCAGGCGGCGCGCGGCCCGACCGGATCGCCCATCGCGATCCAGCTGGTCCCACGCACCTGATACATCACGAAGGCGTCGTCCTCGGGCGAGAACAGGAAGCGCTTGTCGCCGAGCAGCGCGAGGGCGGCGTCGGTCCGCTCGGCCTGTCCGACGATCGCCAGCACCCGGTCCATCGCGGGGTGGTCGGTCTCCCCCGGCGGCGCGGCGAGGAACAGCCGCCACAGCCCCGCCCCCGCCAGCATCACCGCGACGCCCAGCGCCGCACGCAGGAAGCGCGAGGCGTCGTCGGACAGCGCGAACCGCCACCACAGCGATTCCTGATAATCGACATGCTTATAGGCGAAGAAGCCGATCCATCCCGTCCCGACGATCACCACCGCGACGCTGAACAGCCAGGCGGGCGACAGGGGCCGCGCGACCAGCGAGGTGCGCCGGTAAAAGGCGCGGCGGCTCATCTGGAGCAGCAGCGCGATGGAGAGGCAGACCGCCGCCTCCTCGTAATCGATCCCCTTGGCCAGCGAGAAGACCGCGCCCGCGACCAGCAGCGCACGCGCCGCCAAGCTCGCCCCGTCCAGCCGCCGATACAGCCCCGGCGCCAGCAGCAGCAGCCCGGTGCCGACCAGGCTGGCGGCGAAATGCGACGCCTCGATAAAGGGCAGCGGCAGGACATGGACGAGGTGATGGACGCGCTGCGGAATGGCGGGCAGCGATCCCGACAGCAACAGGATCGCCCCGCCCCCGAAACAGGCCGCGCTGAGCAGCGTCGGGGCCACGCCCAGCAGGACGCGGCGTATGTCGCGCAGCGCCTTGATCGGCCGCCGCCGCGCCTCGTCCCAGGCAAGCAGCGCGATGCCCAGGCCCAGCGGCAGCAGATAATAGAGGACGCGGTACGCGATCAGCGCGGCGAACAGCTCGGTGCGGTCGACCGGCACCGTCGCCAGCACCACCGCCTCGAACACGCCGATCCCGCCAGGCACATGGCTGACCAGCGCGACGATGATCGCCAGCGCATAGGCGAGGACGAAGGCGGGCAGCAGCTCGGGCGAGGCGCCCGGTAACAGGACGAACAGCGCCGCGCTGGCGCAGAGCAGGTCGAGCGAGGCGATGGCGATCTGCGCCAGCGCCTGCCCGGTCGTGGGCAGCGGCACGCTCCAGGCGCGCCAGCCGACCCGCTTGCCCGGCCGCAATGCGCAGAGCAGGATCAGCGCCAGCGCCCCCGCCACCACCGCCGCGCCGACCCAGCGGACCGCGCTCTGCCCCAGCACCAGCGCATCGAGCGTGACCGGCCCTTCATGGAACACCAGCCCCAGCCCGGTGACGCTGAACACCCCGAACCAGAAGGTCGCGCTGGCGATCGCGATGACGCGCGCGATGTCGGGACCGTCCAGCCCGGCGGCGGCATAGACGCGGTAGCGCGCCGACCCGCCGGTCAGCAGCGCCAGCCCCAGATTGTGGCTGAGCGTATAGCTGGTGAAGGACGCCATCGCCGCCGTCCGCCAGCGCAGCGGCCGCCCGATCACGCGCAGCGCGATCACGTCGTAAAAGGTCAAGGCGATATAGCTGGCAACGGTCAGCGCCGCCGACAGCATGATCTGGTGCGGGTCGATCGCGTAGAAAGCCGCGCGGACATCGGCCAGCCGGATCTGGCGGGTCAGATGATGCAGCGCCGACAGCCCCAGCGCGACGAGCAGCACCACCGCTGCGACCGCGAGATAGCCGCGCCGCGCCTTGGCATAGCCAAGCGCCCGGTCGAGCCATCCCATGTCCCCCGCCCCTTCCGTCATGCCCCGCCCCCCGGCGAACGCGACACGACGAGACGGCATAGATCGCCACCCGCCGCCTTATGGCCCGTCATGGCCGCAAACCTTTCATCCTCTACGCACACCCACCCATCGCCCGCCCACACCCCTGCACGACGCGGCGACCCGCCATGGCCATAGGACCGTCCCTGCCCCTGTCACCTTTCGGCCACCTGACAAGTGTGTCATGTGGATACAAGCGATTTGATGACAGAAGCGTCACGTCTCGCCCACCCTCCCCTCAGGTCGCGATCGATAGAAGGACAGGTGTGAAACGCCTTGCCCGCCCTGCCTCCGCCCATGCCGCCTTGCCTGCGGCCATGGATCGGCGCGTCCCGGCCGGACGGGAATCGTGAAGGGGTTGCGGATCGTCGGCTGGGGCGCGGCGGCCGTCGCGCTGCTGGGCGCTGGCGCGATGGCGCTGCTCGTCGGGCACTTGCCGCTTCGCGCGGGCATGCGGACGGGCACGACGCTTTATGGCGCGACCTTCGTGCCGATGGGCGACGACCGGCCGGGGCTGGTCGTCACCAGCCTGCGCAGCGACCTGGACGGCGACCCCGGCACGATCGACAATCTGCCGCTGCACGTCGGCGATACGGTGGTGGCGGTCGACGGTCGCCCCGCCACCTCCTTCTCGCTGCTGCGCGACGAGGCGCTTCGCGATCCCGAAGCCCCGCTCCGGCTGCGCATCATGCGCGACCATGGCCTCCACACGATCACGCTGCTAAGGACCGGATCGGGAGGACTGCGTGGCCAACAGGATTTTGTTGATCGAAGATGATCGCTCGACGGCGGATTATATCGCCAACGGGTTGCGTGAAGAGGGATTCCTGGTCGACCATGCGGCCAATGGCCGCGACGGCCTGTTCCATGCGACCGACGGCACCTATGACTGTGTCGTGCTGGACCGGATGTTGCCGGGCATGGACGGCATGGCGGTGCTGGCCGCGATCCGCGCCGCCGGGATCGAGTCGCCGGTCCTGATCCTGTCCGCCATGTCCTCGCCCGAGGACCGGGTTGCCGGGCTGACCTCCGGCTCGGACGATTATCTGACCAAGCCCTTCGTCTTCGCCGAACTGCTGGCGCGCATCCGGCTGCTGATCCGGCGCGGCGGCACCACCGGCAACGCGCCGCAGACCAAGCTGGTGTGCGACGACCTGGAGATGGACCTGCTCGCCCACCGCGTCCGGCGCGCGGGCAAGCCGATCGAGCTTCAGCCGCGCGAATATCGGCTGCTCGAATATCTGCTCCAGCATGTCGACCAAGTCGTGACCCGTACCATGTTGCTGGAGGGGGTGTGGGATTTCCATTTCGACCCCAATACCAACGTCACCGACGTGCATATCAGCCGGTTGCGCAAGAAGATCGACGAGGGCTTTGCCCGGCCGCTGCTCCACACGGTGCGCGGGTCGGGTTACAAGCTGGGGGTCGAGAAATAGCCTCGGGCGTCTTCCGTTCGACCACGCTGCGCTTCGCGCTGCTGGTCTTTGCGCTCCAGCTGGTCGGCGCGGGCGCGATGGTGGCGACCGTTCGCCACCTGACCCGCGGCGAGATCGCCGACCAGGCCGAGGACGCCGCCAGCGACCTGAGCGACGAACTGGCGGGCATGTGGCGCAGCGGCGGGCAGGCGGCGGTGCGCGCGGCGGTCGCGCGGCGGCTGACCACCGACCGGGTGCCGCTCTCGGTCATCCTGCTGACCGATGCGCGCGGCCGCTTCGTCACCGGCAATATCGCCGAATGGCCGCCCAACGTCCCCACCCCCGGCGCCGCGACGATCGAGATCTTCCGCATCGGCCATTCGCAGCCCGAGCGGATGCGCGTGCTCGCCACCCGCCTGCCCGATGGATCGCGGATGCTGGCGGGGCATGTCGTCGAAAGCGAGCTGCGCGTCGCCCGCGCGATGGAAGAGGCGATGGCGGTCGGCATGGCGGCGGCGATCGTGCTGGCCGCGCTCGCTGCCTGGATCGCGGCGCGGATGATCGAGCGGCGGCTGGAGGACACGGTGGCGACCGCGCATGCGGTGGCGGCGGGCGAGCTGTCGCGGCGGGTCGTCACCCAGGGCGGCGACGATGCCTTCGACGCGCTGGCGGGGGCGGTCAATGCGATGCTCGACCGGATCGCCCTCCTGATGACCGAACTCAAGATCGCGACCGACGGGCTGGCGCACGACCTGCGCTCGCCGCTGACCCGGTTGCGCGCCACGCTGGAACGCGCGCTGGCCGAAACCCAGGACGAAAGTGCGAGGGCGTCGGTCGGGCGCGCGCTGGAGGAAGGCGACCGGCTGCTCGCCATGCTCGACACCGCCTTGCGCATCAGCCGGGCCGAGGCGGGGCTGGGCCGCGATGCCTTTGTCGAGGCCGATCTCGCCGCGATGGCGCGCGACGTCGCCGACATGTTCGAGCCGCTGGCCGAGGATCGCGGCATGACGATCCAGGCCGAGGCGCCCGACCGGCTGGTCGCGCTGGTCCACCGCGAACTACTGGGCCAGGCGCTGGCCAATCTGGTCGACAATGCGCTGAAATACGGATCGGGCGCGGTGACGGTGCGGGTCGAGCCGGGCCCGGTCCTGATCGTCGCCGATGACGGCCCCGGCATCCCGCCCGAGCGGCGTGACGAGGCGCTGAAACGCTTCGGTCGGCTGGACGCGGCGCGCAGCGAGAGCGGCGCGGGGCTGGGCCTGTCACTCGCCAGCGCGGTGGCGCATCTGCATGGCGGCACGCTGGCGCTGGAGGATCATGCGCCGGGGTTGCGGGTCCGGATGACGCTGGGGTGATGCCCCACCACCACCGGGCTGGCGCCCGGCGGTCCCCCTCCCCAAGCCGAGCTTGGGGAGGAATTATATCCTAAATCCTCCCCATCTCCGATGGGGAGGGGGACCATCGCGTCAGCGATGGTGGAGGGGCAAGGCGCTTACGCCCCGACATTGCCCGTCCGCTCCAGCTTGCCCCAGCCGACGATCCACCCGCCGATCGCCGAGCTGATCGCGCGCAGCACGACCCAGTACATGATCTGGCGATAGACCAGCCGCTGCGCGACCAGCAGATGCGCGGGGTAGCGCACCCGGTTGCCGTCCAGCCGATAGGCCAGCCATCCGCACAGCACGTCGATCGCGGTGAACGCCGTCCAATAGGCCGCCATCTGGAACACGTCGGTGCTGGTCTGCGCCCAGCCATGCTGCGCCACCCGAACCGCCGTGCCGATGATCGACAGGACCAGCGCCAGGTCGATCAGCGGCGAGATCGCGGCGAAGATGATCTGGAACAGCCAGGCCTGGGGCAGACCGACCCGCGCGAGCCCGGCGGGCTGGCCGGTGCGGATCACCCGGCGATGCTTCCACAGGCATTGCAGCGTGCCGAACGCCCAGCGGTAACGCTGCTTGGCCAGCGCCTTGAAGCTCTCGGGCGCCTCGGTCCAGGCGACGGCGCGCGGATCATAGGTGACGCGCCAGCCCGCCCGCTGGATCGCGATGGTCAGGTCCTGGTCCTCGGCCAGCGTATTCTCGGGATAGCCGCCCACCGCGTCGAGCGCGGCACGCCGCCACGCCCCCACCGCGCCGGGCACCACCGTCATCGCATCGAACCCGGCCAGCGCGCGGCGTTCCAGATTCTGCGCGGTGATATATTCGACCGCCTGCCAGCGGGTGACGAGGTTCACCCGGTTGCCGACCCGCGCATCGCCCGCCACCGCGCCCAGCTTCGGGTCGGCGAACCAGCGGGCCAGCTTGGCGATGGTGTCCGGCTCGAACTGGGTATCGGCGTCGAGCGCGATCACCACCTCGCCCGCCGCGTCCTGCAACGCGCGGTTCAGCGCCGCCGCCTTGCCGCCATTGGGCAGGGTGAGCAGCCGGACGCGCGGCTCGTCGGCAAAGGCCGCGCGCACCACCGCGCTGGTCCCGTCCTTCGACCCGTCATCGACCACGATCACCTGCAATCCGGGATAGTCGCTGGCCAGCACGCGGCTCACCGACTGGGCGATCACGCGCTCCTCGTTGAAGGCCGGGATGATGACCGAGACGCTGGGAGTATATTCCGGCGGCACCGGCTTGGACTTGCGACCCTGGAACCAGGCGAGCCCCGCCATCACCACCGCACGCGCGATGCCCAGCGCGATCGCCAGGTAGAACAGCCAGGCGAGCGATGCGGACAGGAAGGCCAGCACCACGAAGATCGCGACGTCGGTGCGCACCGCCAGCAGGTCCTTGCCGTCGACCACCGGCATCGCCTGGTCGCGGCTGACCCCGACCAGCTGCGAGGCGGGCACGAAGCGATAGCCCTGTGCGCGCAGCGTATCGATGATGCGCGGCAACGCCTCGACCGTCTGCTCGCGGTCGCCGCCGCCATCGTGCAGCAGGATGACATTGGCCGAATTGTCGGCCGTCGCGCCGTGCACCTGGTCGATCGTCTGCTGGACGATCTGGTCGGTGCCGGGACGCTGCCAGTCATTGGGATCGACGTGCAGCCCGACGACCGTATAGCCCAGATTCTGCGCGACCAGCGCCGGGTCGATCTCGTCGGCCGTCGTCGGCTCGGCATCGCCGAAATAGGGGGCGCGGAACAGCGTGGTCGAGCGGCCGGTATAGGCCTGGATCAGCCGCTTGGTCGCATTCAGCTCCAGCTTGATGGTGCGTGCGCCCGTCGTCGCCATGTTGGGATGGGTATAGCTATGATTGCCCAGCTCGCTGCCGCCTGCGACGATGCGGCGGAGCAGCTGGGGATGCTGCAATGCGTTCTCGCCGATGACGAAGAAGGTGGCGGGCACATGCTCGCGCTCCAGCACGTCCAGGATCTTGGGCGTCCATTCGGCATCGGGGCCGTCGTCGAAGGTCAGCGCGACCGTCTTGGGCAGCGCACCGGCGCGCTGCACGACATAGGGGGTCGGATAGGTGCGATAGACCTCGTTGCGGATCACCCCGTCCTTGTCATAGCGCAGGTCGCGCTGCCCCTCGGTCGGCTGCGCGGTGATGCGCAGGATCTCGCCCGTCCCCTCGACATCGACGTTCAGCGGCGAGGCGACCGCGCCCAGCCGCGGGATGACCCCGCGCGCCGTGCTGCGGAACGCGGCGAAATCCGCCCACAGGCCGGGATCCTCGGACCCCAGCTGCCAGAAGGCGATGTCGTCGATCCCCAGCCGCTTCAGCGCCTGGAGCTGGTTCCAGCTGGTCGCGGCGTCGAGCATCCAGACGGTGTGATGCTCGCCATTCTCGTCATAGGCGAAACCGGCATTGCCGCTGGCCGGGTCGAAGCTGACCTTCGCCTGGCTGTCATGCGCGATCAGCCAGGCTTCCTCGATCGACTTGGATTCCGCCGGGCCCTTGGCGGGCCAGTCATAGGCATAGCTGCCGAGCGCGACGATCAGCTTGTCGCGACCGACCTCGCGCAGCGCCTTCTCGGAGGATTGCAGGAACCAGGGCTGCGCCGCGATCGGGCCGGGGGTGCCGGTCTGCCAATGCTGGTCATAGGCCATCAGGATGATGCGGTCGACGACGCGCGCCAGCCGCTGCAACTGCCATGCCTCGTCCTCGGCGGGGACGGTGACGGCCAGCACCGCGCCCTTGGGCAGATGCGCCTTGATCCGCTGGAGCAGCCGGGGATAGCCCGCCATGGCGCTGGCGGGCAGGTTCTCGAAGTCGATGACCAGGCCCGACTGGCGATTGGCCGTCACCGACTGGCCGAGCCGGGTGGCCAGCTTCTCGGACGCCGCCGGGCTGGCGATGATCCGCGCGATCGTCGTGCCGTCCCATTCGTCGGCGGTCAGGTTCTGGACCATCGGCAACAGCCGGGGCGGCCGGGCGGCGCGGGACAACAGGGTGGCGAGCTTGGGATCGTTGCTGATCGTCAGTTCGCCCTTGGCGCCCGCGACGTTCATCAGGCTGGGCACCAGCCAGTCGATCTGCCCCATATGCGCATGGAGCGACGCCAGCGCCGAGTCATTGCCGGGCGTGTAGAAGGCGATGGTCAGCGGGCTATGCCCCTGCGCCACCGACCGGCGCGGCAACCATGCGCCGCGCCGCCCCTTCAACTGCGCGGTCGGCTCCAGCGTCATCGCCTGGCGCCGCGCGAAGGGCAGCGGCAGCACGCCCGAATTGGGCACCGCGACCAGCGTGGTGGCAAAGGCGATCGCGGCGACGATCACCGACAGGATCAGGACGGCCACCGCACGCCGCGCCCACGCGCCCCGACGGCCCGTCGGGTCAAAGAAGATCGGCTTGGTCACTGCGTCGGTCCCCGGTTCGTTACCATATGATGCGGGTGCCCCTATGCCGCCCGCATGTTTCCATCCCCCGCCGATGGCAGACGTCGCGCATAGAGGGGGTGATCGCGATATTACAGATTTTTCATGTGACGGCCGCGCCCCGGCACATCGATGCATGGCAAGTAGCCGCCCGCCCCTTTAGGAAAGGTTATGTCCGTTCTACTCTCACGTCTTGGCCGCCATCGCGGGCGTATCCTTGCCGGGGTTGCGGCATTGCTCGTCGGCGGCATCGCCATCCTGCTCTATTCAGGCAATTATTTCGCGCGCGACCCGGTCACGCGCTTTCCGGCGCAGGGGCGGGCACAGCCGATCCTGGTCCTGTCCCTCTCGGGCGACATGGGGCTGCGCTATGGCATGGGGGGCGTGGTGGCGCGCGGCCTGAGCGCGGCGGGGATCGAGGTCATCGGCATCAATTCGCCGGTGCTGTTCCGGGTCCACCGCACGCGCGAACAGGTCGATGCGGTCATCGCCGACGCGGTCCGCCGCGCCGTCGCGGAGGCGGGCGACCGGCGGCTGGTGCTGGTGGGGCAATCCTATGGCGCGGACATGCTCCAGACCGGGCTGGCGCACCTGCCCGCCGATCTGCGCGCACGGGTGGCGGCAATCGTGCTGGTGGTGCCGGGGCAGACCGCCTTCTTCCGCTCCGACCCGACCGGGATCGCCTATATGGGCAAGCCGGACAGCTATGCCTTCACCACCGCGCGCACGATCGACTGGGCTCCGCTCACCTGCATCTATGGGCTGAAGGAAAAGGACAGCCTGTGCCCCTTGCTGAAGGGCGGTCCGGCCAGGGTGATCGGCCTGCCCGGCAATCATTATCTGGACCATGATGACGCAAAGCTGGTCGCCGCCGTGCTGGCGGCGGTGCATGGCGGCCCCTCCCCCGCCGCGCGGCGGTAGCGACGGAGGAGGGGCGCGCCGCCGGTCAGGCCGGCAGCGGCTCGATCGGCGCGACGGCGCCGGTCCGCGTCCGCCAGATCGCCGCACAGCCCGGCGCATAGGGCTTGGCCATGACGGTCGACACGGTCATGTAGCGCGCCGTCGCGCTGTCGCGGGTGAGCGTCAGGTGCAGCCAGCCCTTGTCCTCCTGGTCGCAGAAGCGCACGACCTTCGGATTGGCCGCCGCGATCTCGCGGCCGATGCCGGGCATCATGTCGCCCCAGGACGGGCTGGTGATCGAGGTGCCCGCGAACTCGGCCGCGACCAGCGTGCCGTTCGCATCGTACAGGTCGTTCGCCCAGGCCGCATGGCTGTCGCCCGACAGGACGACCGGCCGACTGCCCGCGCGGCGAAAGGCGGCATAAAGCCGCTCGCGCGCTGCCGGATACCCGTCCCAGCTGTCGAAGTTGAGCGGCAGGCCCGCGCGATACCCGGCCTGCGCCTTGGCCAGATTGCGATGCTCGGTTTCGGACAGGCGTTCGGTCAACCTGGCATAGCCCGCCGGGCCCATCTGCTTTTCCAGATCGGGGCCGTCGATCCGCGCCATCACCACCTGATTGCCGATCACCTGCCACGGCGTGCCCGCCTTGACCGAGCGGGTCAGCGTCCGCTCGATCCAGTCCAGCTGGTTCGCGCCCAGCAGTTCGCGGTCGGGTCGGGCCCGCTCGGCCATCATCGCGGCATATTCGCCCGGCTCGGGCGCGGCGCCCTTGGCATGGACCTGCTTCGACCGGGCGAGCAGCCGCGTCTCGACCATCACCAGCGTCGCCAGATCGCCGAAGTCGAAGCTGCGGTTGATCGCCTCCCAGGGCTGGCCGGGCCGGGGATCGCGGATCGGCATCCACTCGAAATAGGCCTGCATCGCCGCCGCCTTGCGCCGGCCCCAGTCGCCTTCGGTCGTGGGCTGGTGGTTCTCCGCGCCGCCGATCCAGTCGTCATTGGCGACCTCGTGATCGTCCCACACGCAGATGAAGGCGGCGCGGGCATGCGCGGCCTGCATATCGGGGTCGCGCTTCACCTGGGCATGACGCTGGCGGTAATCGGCGAGCGTCACGATCTCGTGCGCGGGCTCGGGCAGGCGGTTGAGTTTGTGCCCGCGATCCGTGCCATAGCCGTCCGCGCCATATTCATAGATATAGTCGCCCAGATGCAGCACCGCGTCGAGCCGCTCGGTCTTCGCGATCGCGTCATAGGCGTTGAAGAAGCCGCCGGGATAAAGCTGGCACGACACCACCGCCAGCACGACATCCTCGACGGCCCCGCGCGGCAGGGTGCGGAAACGCCCCTCGGGCGAGCGCAGGCCCGCCGCCTCGAACCAGTAACGATAGTCGCGGCCGGGCTGAAGGCCGGTCACCTCGACCTTGGCGGTGTGGTCGCGCGCGGCGCGGGCGGAGACGCGGCCCGTGCGCAGGCCCACCGCATCATGGCCGCCGATCGGCGCGACATGCCAGGTCAGCGCCACGTCCCGCGCCGCATCGCCCTCCGCCGGGGTGGCGCGGGTCCACAGGATCGCGCCGTCGGGGGCCGGATCGCCGCTCGCGACGCCGTGGTCGAAGCGCACCGCGCCGGTCGCGGCCTGCGCCATTCCGGCGGGCATGGCCAGCGCGGCCCCGCTTCCCATCAGCGCCATCGCGCGGCGTCGGTTCATGATCGTCATCGTGTCAGTCCTTTCGGACCGAACGGCTAATCCCGTCCCACGACAGGGGGATGGCGTGCGGATGACGGTTTGGCGACACATGTGGAACGCCGTCACGGATTTGAAACAAGCCGGACACCGACTGGTAATCCCTGCTAATTACGAAGCCCGAAACAAAGTCCTTCGGGGGGAAAAATGCATTCGACCACAGGCCGCCTGACGGTGGCCACAATCCTGCTCGGCCTGGCGCAGACGGCCCTCATCGCACCGGCGGGGGCGCAGGCGATGATCCAGCCGCAAGGCGATCCGCGCGATGCGGACGACAAGGCCGACGTCATCGTCACCGCGCAGAAGCGCGAGCAGCGGATCGCGGACGTGCCGCTGACCGTCACCGCCGTCACCGGCGCGCGCATGGCCGATCTGGGCATCAATTCGCTGTCCGAGGTCGCGCAATATATCCCCGGCCTCCAGATCCAGGAGCAGAGCGCGAACAGCCCCGGCTTCGTGATCCGGGGCATCACGTCGGACTCCGGCTCGGCGCAGCAGGGCGCGCGCGTCACCGTCTATTACAACGGCATCGACACCAGCCGGAAGCAGGGCGCCTATCAGGACCTGTACGATATCGAACGGATCGAGGTCGCCAAGGGACCGCAGGCGACGCTGTTCGGCACCGCCGCCGCGGTCGGCGCGATCAGCATCATCTCGGCGCGCCCCCATGCGGGGACCGAAAGCGGGATCGTCGCCTCCTATGGCAATTTCGACCGAACCCAGGTGTCGGGTTTCCTCAATGCGGGCAACGACGTCCTCGCGGGGCGCATCGCCTTCGCCTATAAATATCGCGACGGCTATGTCCGCAACATCGCGGGAGACCCGAAAATCCCCAACCAGAATCAGGGCCGCGTCGACCAGGACGACCTGAACGGACAGGACCAGCGCGGCCTGCGCGGATCGCTGCGCTGGACGCCCAACAGCTCGCTGACCGCCGACCTGATCCTGACCTATGACGGACAGCGCAATCCCGGCACCGCGTTCAAGAGCCGGGTCTTCGCCCCCACCGGGGGACAGACGGGGGATTATGGCTATGCCGAGTTGTCGGGTTCGCCCTTCTCCGCCGGGGTGCTGGGTGCGCGCAAGCTGGGGCTGACGCGCAACGTCTATGACGCCAACCTGACCGTCGCGGTCGATGTCGCGCCGGGCATCACCTTCACCACGGTCAACGGCTATCGCCGGTTCGACGCGCTCGAGGTCTTCGACGCGGATGGCGGCCCCGCCTGGTATCTGGAGTTCGGCGAGGATGCGCGCGGCGACCAGTGGAGCCATGAGGGCCGCTTCGCCTTCGAGGGAGCCAAGGCCCGCGCCTCGTTCGGCTGGAACGCCTTTTTCGAAAACGGGCAGCAGCGCGTGCCCTTCTCGACCGAGGAAGGCACCTATCTGGCCTGTTCGGTCGTGCGCGACTTCGCCCCCATCCGCCAGATGCTGAACGCGGCCGGACTGCCGACCGGCACCGCCTGCGTCGCGGCCAACGGCACCATCCCGGCGACGCGCGCCACCGCGATCCTGTCGCGCGGAGCCGCGACCGTCCTGCCCTATAGCGCCAGCTTCGCCAATGACGGGCGCAACAACAGCTATTCGGTGTTTGGCGACGCCAGCTGGATGCCCACCCCGGCGCTGGAGCTGACCGCGGGCGCGCGCGTGCTGATCGAGGATCGCCGTTCGGCCTATAGCGCGGTCATGCCCGACAGCCGGTTGCTGGCGGGCGCGGGCATCTTCACCAGCCTGCTCGGTGCGGCCAATACCAAGGGGCAGGTCTTCACCGCGCAGCGCAGCTATGCCGCGATCCTGCCGCGCTTCAACGCGCTCTATCGGCTGGGCGGCGGCGTGAACCTCTATGCGACGATCAGCAAGGGTCGCCGCTCGCCGGTCGTCCAGCTCGATGCGCAGCGCGTCGTGCCGCTCAGCGTCGCCAATTCGGGCGCCGTTCCCCGGTTGCAGATCGTGCCCGAGGAAAGCGTCTGGAATTACGAGGGCGGCATCAAGGGGCGGGTCGGCCCCTTCTCCGGCGCCGCCTCGGTCTTCTACCAGCGTTACAAGGGTTTCCAGGTCTCGGTCTTCGAAAACGGGCTGACCGTCACGCGCAGCGCGGGCTCGGCGAACAATATCGGGGTCGAGTTGGAGGGCAATCTGGCGGTCCATCGCTGGCTGAACCTGTTCGCGACCTTCGCCTATATCGATGGCGGCATCGCCGACGATCCGGCCAATGGCGTGTTCGCGGGCAACCGCTTCCGGCTCCAGCCCGATACGACCGCCTCGGGCGGGGCGAGCCTGCGCATTCCCGTGGGCACGTCGGCGACCTTCTATGCGACGCCCAGCGCGACCTATCGCTCCAAGGTGTTCTTCGAACTGCCCAACAGCGCGGCGATTTCGCAGGGGGGCTATACGCTGGTCAATCTGCGCGCCGGGCTGGAATTCGGCGACCGGGGCCGGTTCCATGTCGGGGGCTTCGCGCGCAACCTGACCGACAAGCGCTATCTGATCGATGCCGGGAATACCGGCGGCATGTTCGACGCGCCCACCTATATCGCGGGCGAGCCGCGCTTCTATGGCCTGGAGGCGGGCGCGCGCTTCTGACGGCGAACAGACGCGTCCGTTTCCGGTGACTTAACCGCTTTCTAACCCTGTCCGCCCTAGAGCGGCGTCCATGAACGGGCGGGTTGGAAAGCGGATGTCATGCGGCGCTGGCTGATGTTGATCGCGACATTGGCGATCGCCACCTCGTGCACACCGGCGCGACGAGCCCATCCGCATCTGACGCTGGACGTGCCGCCGCCGACCACGCGGACGCTGCTGCGCCAGCTCGCGCTCGACGTGCCCGAGACCGACCTGCCCGAGACGCTGGCGCCGGGCACCCCGATCGAGATGGCCGCCGCCCCCGCCTTCCACGGCATCGCCCGCACCGCGCGGGACGCGGCGCGCGCTGCCGAATGCCTGACCGCCGCCATCTATTACGAGGCGCGCTCCGAGCCGGTCGACGGCCAGCGCGCAGTGGCACAGGTGGTGTTGAACCGCGTGCGCGACCGCGCCTTTCCCAAGAGCATCTGCGGCGTCGTCTATCAGGGTTCGGATCGCTCGACCGGGTGCCAGTTCAGCTTCACCTGCGACGGGTCGATGAACCAGCCGCGCGACCCCAACGCCTGGGCCCGCGCGGCGGCGGTGGCGCAGGGGGCGCTGGCGGGGCTCGTCTATGCGCCGGTCGGTGCGGCGACCTTCTACCACGCCAATTACGTCCTGCCCTGGTGGGCCTCCAGCCTGAACCGCATCGGCGCGGTCGGCAGCCATATCTTCTATCGCTGGCGCGGTGCGCTGGAGCGCGACCTGTCCTTCCGACAGGGCTATGCCGGTGTCGAGCCCGCCATCCCGGTCCGCGCCGCCGCCCCGGCCATGGCCGACAGCATCGCCGCCGTCGCGCCCGAGGCGGTCAACGGCGTGACCATCCACCGGGGCGATCCCTCACGCCTCGTCGCCGATGATGGCCCTGAGATGGCGCCCGCGCTCAAGGTGCCGGTGACGACCGCCGGGGTCCGCATCCATCGCAACGGCTTCGCGCATGACGGTGCCGATGTTTCGCAAGGGGCCATTGTCGGCGAGGAAAGCGATCCGGGCTGAAGCCCGCTCAGCCGATCATGTCGATCCAGTCGGGCAGGTCGCCCAGCCGGTCGAGTTGCCGAAAGCGCGGATGATCCTGCGGCACCTCCCCCGCTTCATGGCTCCAGGCCAGCGGCTGGGGGATATAGGCCGCCCAGGCCCCCGCCTTCAGCGCGGGCAGGATGTCCGAGCGCATCGAATCCCCCGCCATTACGGCCGCTTCCGGCGCGACGCCGTGGCGGTCGAAGATGCGCGCGAAGGTGTCGGGCGTCTTGTCGCTGACGATCGCGACATCAGCGAAATGCGCCCCCAGCCCGGAGGCCGCCAGCTTGGCTTCCTGGTGCAGCAGGTCGCCCTTGGTCACCAGCACCAGCCGCCCCCGCTCGGCCAGCGCGGCCATCGTCTCGGCGATGCCGTCGAGCAATTCGACCGGATGCGCGAGCAACCGCCGCCCCGCCTCCAGCAACCGTGCGACCAGCTCGGTCGGCAGGGTCGGCCCGGCCAGTTCCACCGCCGTCTCGATCATCGACAGGGTGAACCCCTTCGCGCCATAGCCATAGAGTCGCAAATTGCGCCCCTCGCACGCCTCCAGCGTCGCGCGTGCCACCCGCGCCTCGGCAAAGGGGGCGAGCAGGCCGACCAGCGCCTCCTCGGTCTCGGCGAAATGCCGCATATTGTGCCAGAGCGTGTCGTCCGCATCGAGGCAGATGAGTTCGATCGCCATGCCCATATCTCCCGTTACGCGCCGCTTTCCATCACGATTTCGGGGATGATGCGCAAGCCCGGCCGGGGGCGCGACCGGGTGCCGTCGCGGCGGATCAGGACGCGTGGGGATCGTACCGTCGCGCACCCGCGCCCATCGCGGCCTGGATGCCCGTGACCAGCGCATCTACCGTGAAGGGCTTGGTCAGCAGCTGCATCCCCGGCGCCAGATGCCCGCTGTTCAGCACCGCGCTCTCCGCATAGCCGGTGATGAACATGATATTCAGATCGGGGCGGATTTCCCGTCCCGCCTCGGCCATCTGGCGCCCGTTCATGCCGCCGGGCAGCCCGACATCGGTGACGAGCAGGTCGATCCGCCGGTCCGAGCGCAGCAGGGCCAGCCCGGCGGCGCTGTCGCCCGCCTCGATCACCCGATAGCCCATGTCGCGCAGCACATCGGCGATCATCAGCCGCACGGTCGCCTCGTCATCGACGATCAGCACCGTCTCGCCCGCGCCGCTTGCACTTTCGCGCGCGGCGGCGGGGCCGGACTGCTCCGTCTCGACCAGCCCGTCATGGCGCGGCAGATAGAGGTGGACGGTCGTCCCCTCGCCCGGCGTCGACTGGATGCGGACCTGGCCGCCCGACTGTTGGGCGAAACCATAGATCATGCTCAGCCCCAGCCCGGTCCCCTGCCCCAGCGGCTTGGTGGTGAAGAAGGGGTCGAACGCCTTTTCGATGACGTCGGGGGTCATGCCGGTCCCGGTATCGGTGACGCACAGCACCAGATAATCGCCCTCGGGTATGTCGCCGAAGCGCGCATTGTCATCGGCGAGGTGCCGGTTGACCATCTCGATCGTGATCCGCCCGCCCTCGGGCATGGCGTCGCGCGCGTTGATGCACAGGTTCAGCAGCGCATTCTCGAGCTGCGGCGCATCGACCAGCACGGTCCACAGATCGTCCGCGCCGCGCGTCTCCAGCGTGATGGCCGGGCCGACCGTGCGCTGGATCAGGTCGGTCATGCCGCCGACCAGCGCGGCGATATCGGTCGCGCGCGGGGCGAGCGTCTGGCGCCGCGAAAAGGCGAGCAGCCGGTGGGTCAGCGCCGCCGCCCGTCGCGCCGCGCCCTGCGCCGCGTCCATGTAACGGTCGACATCGGCGATGCGCCCCTGCGATAGCCGCAACGCCATCAGTTCCAGCGAGCCCGAGATACCGGCGAGCAGATTGTTGAAATCATGCGCCAGCCCGCCGGTCAGCTGTCCCACCGCCTCCATCTTCTGCGACTGGCGCAGCGCCTCCTCGGCGCGCATCAGCTCGGCGGTGCGGTCGGCCACGCGCTGTTCGAGCTGGTCGGTCAGCGCGCGCAGCTCGGCGATTGCGCAGTCGCGTTCCGCCTCCAGCGCCCGGCGACTGCCGACATCGATCAGCACGCCGGGGAAATGCAGCGGCGTGCCGTCGGGCGCATGATCGACCCGCCCGTTCGCCTCCAGCCAGTGATAATGGCCGTCGCGGCGGCGCACGCGATATTGATGCGCATAGGCGCCGCCCCGCGTGATCGCCTCGTCGATCGCCTCGGCCAGCCCCGCGCGGTCGTCCGGGTGGACCGTCTCCACCACCTGCGCCAGGCTCAACCCGTCATGGCCGAGCGCGGGGTCCAATCCGAAGGTGCGCGCGAACGGCTCGTCCACGGTGAAACGGTCGGTCGGCAGGTCCCAGAACCAGGTGCCGATGATCGCCCCGGCCTCCAGCGCCAGCTGCACCCGCTCAGCATTCTGGCGGGCGCGGGCCTCGCTCTCGCGTAGCTGGTGTTCGACGCGGATCCGCTGGGTGATGTCGAAGCTGACCCCCGGAAAGCGGACGCAGCGCCCCGTCGCGTCGGGAATGCAGCGGCCTTGCGCCGACACCCAATGGACCGTGCCATCGGCCTCGACCAGCCGATATTCGGAGACGAAGCGCCCCTCCCGGCCGATGCCGGTCTCCGCCATCGCGGCGCCGACCTCGGCCTGGACGCGCTCCCGATCGTCGGGGTGGATGCCCTGGAAGAACTCGGCGATCGGCATGCCCCGCTCGGCCGCCACCGGATCGACCCCATACATCGCCGCGAAGCGCGCATCGGAGCGGACCGAGTCGTTGCACACGTCCCAGTCCCACAGGCCGACATGCGCGCCCGAACTCAGCGCCAGGTCCAGCCGCTCGTCCGCCTCGCGCTGCCGCCGTTCGGCCAGCACCCGCGCGGTCGTCTCGCCCGTGACGCAGACCATGCCCGCGATCCCGCCGTCATCGTCGAAGACCGGCGAATAGGAAAAGGTCCAGTAGCTTTCCTCGGGCCGCCCCTCGCGCGCCAGGTCGAGCCGCATGTCGGTGACCTGCGCGACCCCGCCCGACAGCGCCTTGTCGACCAGCGGCGAGATGTCGTCCCAGATGCTGCCCCACAGGATGCGGAACGGCATGCCCATCGCCGTCGCCGCACGATAGCCCAGGATCGGACGATAGGCGTCGTTGTAGAAGGAGATCAGGTCCGGCCCCCAGACCAGATACATCGGCACCGGACAAGCGAGCATCGTCGCCAGCTGGCATCGCAGCGCGACCGGCCATGTGCCCGGCGCGCCGAGCGACGTCGCGCCCCAGTCGAAGGCGGTGATCTCGTCCACCACCTGGCCCGACAGGCCGCGTAGGAATTCCAAAGATGATTGCGCCATCATGCCATTGTCTAACGATGCGTCGCCGGGTGCCATAATACGGTATAGAAGCAACAGTCTTCAGAAATCGTTAGCCTTTTCCCCATGACCCGTCGTCAGGCGGCCCGGTCGCGCGTCAAAGTCGATCTGTCCGGGTGACAGGCCGGACCGGGGCGGTTAGGCCGGTCGGGTGACGGCGATCCGAAGCCTGCTCGCGCAACGCCATGGGGCCGTGCTGCTGTGCGCGGCGGCGTTGCTGCTCAGGCTGATCGTGCCGACCGGCTATATGATCGGCGATGTCGGGGGGCATATGGCGATCACCCTGTGTCCGGGCAGCGCCACTCCGCCCGCCCAGGCCGCCCAGGCCGCCCCGCCGATGACGCATGGCCACGGGCATGGCCTGTCCGCCGCGACCGCCCCCGCCCATGGTTCGCACGACCATCGTGGGCGCGAGCATGGGGCCGACCTGCCCTGCGCCTTTTCGGGACTATCCACGGCCGGGCTGGCGGCGGTCGATCCGGTCCTGCTGGCCGCGTTCATCGCCTTCGTCATGGCGACGGGGCTGGTCGCGCCAGCCCTATCGCGCCCGGCCGCGCCGCTTTATCTCCGCCCGCCGCTTCGGGGACCGCCCGCACAAAGCTGACCGCGTTTCGTCGGGTGTCGCATGCACGCGATGCCCCTTTCCGATCCTCGCCCCGTTATCGGCCATGCCGATACGGGCCGGTCGAAAGCGCCTTCATGCTGATATCGTCCCCGCAGCCGGACCGGTTCCCGTCCGGCGCCCCCTCCGCGTACCCCGCATCCCACGCCGCCTTTCACCGCACCATCTGGCGATGGCATTTCTGGGCGGGATTGCTGGTCGCGCCCGTCCTGCTGATGCTCAGCGCGACGGGCGCCATCTATCTGTTCAACGGCGCGCTGAACGACGCGCTCTACCCCGGACTGCGGTTCGTCGCGCCGCATCGCGGCGATGTCCCGATGTCGCGGATGATCGCGGCGGCGCTGGCGGCGCATCCCGGCTCCGCCTCGCGGGTCGACATGCCCGACACCGCCGATCGCGCCGCGGTCGTATTCGTGACGCCCGACCATGGCGAGCCGCTGCGCGTCGCGGTCGATCCCGGCACGGGGCGCGTGCTGGGCAGCGTGGTCTATGACCGCACCCTGGTCGGCTGGGCCGACGCCATGCACCGGTCGATGCTGATGGGCGTGGCGGGCGAGCGGCTGGTCGAGCTGGCGGTCAGCTGGGCGCTGGTCCTGCTGGTGACGGGAATGATCCTGTGGTGGCCGCGCGGGGGCTGGCGCGCGGCGGGCACGCTCTATCCGCGCCTGTCGGGGCGGGGACGGCGTTTCTGGCGCGATCTCCATGCGCCGCTGGGCCTGTGGAGCGTGGCGCTGATCGGCTTCCTGATCGTCACCGGCCTGCCCTGGGCGGGGATCAGCGGCCCGTTGCTCCACCGGGTCGGCGCGGCGGCGGGGATCGGCTATCCGCCCTCCTTCCGCCAGTACAATATCCCCCGGAGCGTCCCGATGAAGGCGGCGCTGGGCGAGGCGCCCTGGACGCTGGAGGATGCGCCGATGCCGCAGTCGGGGATGGCCGCCATGTCGGGCGACCATGCCGATCACAGCCCCGCCACCCCCGGCACGACGCGCGATCCGGCGGTGATCCGGGGGACCGACCGGGTGACGGCGATTCTGGCTGCTCATGGCTGGTCGGGCAGCTATCGCCTGTTCCTGCCCAAGGGGCCGCGCGGCGTCTATACCGTCTTCACCTATCCCGGCCGGCCGGAGGGACAGAAGACGCTCTATATCGACCGGTACACGTTCCGCCCGATCGGGCCGGAGGTCCGCTATGCCCAATATGGCATTGTCGGCCGTGCGGTGGAGTCAGGAGTCCAGCTTCACATGGGCCAGTATTTCGGGCTGGCGAACCAGTTGCTGATGCTGATCCCGTGCCTCGCCATCTGGGGGCTGACGATCAGCGGGGTCGCGATGTGGTGGAAGCGGCGTCCGGCGGGACGGCTGGGCGCGCCGCCGCGACTGTCGGGCGCGCGGATTCGCGGGCTGGTCGTCGCTTTGGTCGTCGCGGGCGTCGTCCTGCCGCTGTTCGGCCTGTCGTTGCTGGTCGTCGCGCTGCTGGACCGCATCGCGGTGGCGATGCGGCGGGGAATGGCGCGGGCGTAAATTCGCGGGTCCGCTGAACGGCGGGGGCGCCTGCTCGTTGTCGCTGCGATCACATGAGTTTCGGAGAGACGATGATGAACGCCACCCGCTCCACCGGATTGTCGCCGCTGATCGCGGGCGGCGCGACGGCCGCCGTGCTGGGGCTGAGCGCGCTGGTCGGGCGGCGCAACGCCCCCGACCGGTCGCATCCGGGCATCCGCCGCTGGTATGCCCGGCTCGACAAGCCCGGCTTCACCCCGCCCGACAAGCTGTTCGGCGCGGTCTGGCCGGTGCTGGAGACGCTGGCGGGGGTGGGCGGCTATCGCCTGCTGCGCGCGCCCGCCTCGCCGCGTCGCAATGCGGCGGTGGCGCTGTGGCTGGGCAACAGCGCGATGATCGGCGGCTGGACCGAGCTGTTCTTCCGGGCCCGCCGCCCCGGTCCCAGCGCGGTCGCGGCAGGGGCGATGACCCTGGGCACCGCCACGCTGGCCGCCACCGCGTGGAAGATCGACCGCCCGGCCGCCGCCAGCGTGCTGCCGCTGGCCGCCTGGCTGGGCTTCGCCACCGTACTGGCAAGCGAGGTCGCGCGTCGCAACCCGCCGGAAAAATGACGCTTCGATGAAGATTACATGAACCGTTTCGCGACCGAAGCGTTCGGGGGGCATGCGGGGGACTAGCATCATCGGAACGATTGCGGCGGCCAGCCTGCTGGCCGGATGCAATGCGCATCAGTCGACCCTGGCCCCGTTCGGCGCGGATGCGGTCGATATTCGCCATCTTTTCATCATCATGCTGGTCGGCGCGGTAGCGATCGCGGCGGCGGTCGCGCTGTTGATGCGCCATGCCGTCCGCGCGCCCGAGGGGGCGATCAGCCATCGTGGCGGGATGCGGATCGTGCTGTGGCTGGGCGGGATCATCCCGACGATCGTCCTGCTCGGGCTGCTCGCCTATTCGCTTCCCTATATGCGCCCGCGCCCGGTCGCGCCCGCCGACCTGCAGATCGCGGTCGATGGCGAGCAATTCTGGTGGCGCGTCACCTATCGCCCCGCCGCCGGGACCCCGGTCGAGGGCGCCAACGAGATCCGCATCCCCACCGGCCGCACCGTCGCCTTCCGCCTCAGCGCGGGCGATGTGGTGCACAGCTTCTGGATTCCGGGGCTGGCGGGCAAGATGGACATGATCCCCGGCCGCACCAACACGCTGGTCGTCCGTGCCGACAAGCCTGGCCGCTATCGCGGGCAATGCGCCGAGTTTTGCGGCCTGTCCCACGCGCTGATGGCGTTCGACGTCATCGCCATGCCCCCCGGCGCGTTCGACGCCTGGCTGGCCGGACAGCGCCGCCCGGCGGTGGCAAGCGATGGCGAGGGTGCGCGGCTATTCGCCGCCAATGGCTGTGGCGGCTGCCACACCATCGCGGGGGTGACCGCGCGGACGCGGATCGGCCCCGACCTCACCCATTTCGGATCGCGCCGGACGCTGGCGGCGGGAATCCTGCCGATGACGCCCGCCAATGTCGCAGGCTTCATCCGCCACCCCGAAAAGACCAAGCCGGGCGTGCGTATGCCGTCCTTCCCGCAACTGTCGCAGGATCAGGCCATGGCCCTCACCCGCTATCTGCAAGGCCTGAAATGAGTCTCCACGCCCAGGACGATCCCGCCCTCCGCGCCGCGCAGGAGGAGAGGCTTCGCGCGGTATGGAAGCCGCCGAGCGGCCTGTTCCTGCGCTGGACCGACACCAACAACAACCGCGTCGGCGTCTGGTACACGCTGACCGCCTTCGGCTTCATGCTGTTCGCCGGGGTGCTGGCGCTTATCATGCGCACCCAGCTGGCGGTGCCCGACAACGACCTCGTGTCGGCGAACACCTTCAACCAGCTGTTCACGCTGCACGGCTCGGTGATGATGTTCCTGTTCGCCGTGCCGATGTTCGAGGCGGTGTCGATCATCCTGCTGCCCCAGCTGCTCGGCGCGCGCGACCTGCCCTTTCCGCGCCTGTCGGCCTTTGGCTATTGGAGCTTCCTGATCGGCGGCGTGTTCGTCTCCGGCTCGATCTTCTTCAACGCCGCCCCCGATGGCGGCTGGTTCATGTATCCGCCGCTGACCACCCGCACCGACCTGTCGGGGCTGGGCGCGGACATCTGGATGCTGGGCCTGTCCTTCATCGAGGTGTCATCGGTCGCCGCCGCGGTCGAGCTGATCGTCGGCGTGCTGAAATGCCGCCCGCCGGGGATGCGGTTGAACCTGATGCCGCTTTATGCCTGGTACATCCTGGTCGTGGCGGTGATGATCCTGTTCGCCTTTCCGCCGCTGATCGCGGGCGACCTGTTGTTCGAGATGGAGCGGCTGCTGAACTGGCCCTTCTTCGATGCGGCGCGCGGGGGCGATCCGCTGCTGTGGCAGCACCTGTTCTGGATCTTCGGCCATCCGGAAGTCTATATCGTCTTCCTGCCCTCCATCGCGCTGTTCGCGATGATGATCCCGACCTTCGCGCAGCGGCATCTGCTCGGCTATCCGTGGATCGTGCTGGCCGCGGTTGGCACCGCCTTCCTGTCGTTCGGCCTGTGGGTCCACCACATGTTCGCGACCGGCCTGCCCAAGATCAGCCTGGCCTTCTTCTCCGCCGCGTCCGAGGCGGTCGCCATCCCGACCGGCGTGCAGATCTTCGCGTTCATCGCCACGCTATGGGCGGGCAAGGTCAAATGGTCGACGCCACTCCTCTATGCGAGCGGCAGCCTCGCCATCTTCGTCATCGGCGGGCTGACCGGGGTGATGGTCGCGGTCGCGCCGTTCGACTGGCAGGCGCACGACACCTATTTCGTCGTCGCCCACCTGCATTATGTGCTGATCGGTGGCACGCTGCTGCCGCTGTTCGGCGGGCTTTATTATTACTGGCCGCTGATCACCGGCAAGAAACTGTCCGACCGGCTGGGCCGGACCGCCTTCTGGATCATGTTCGTCGGGGTCAATCTGACCTTCTTCCCGATGCACCTGTCGGGGCTGGAGGGGATGCCGCGCCGCGTCTTCACCTATCCGGCCGAACTCAATATCGGCTGGCTCAACCTCGCCTCGACGGCGGGCTCCTATCTGTTCGCGACGGGCGTCCTCGTGCTGGTCATTGACCTTGCTCTGTCGCCGACCCGCGCCAAGGCGCCGCGCAATCCGTGGAATGCGGGCACGCTGGAATGGCTGGCGCATCCGGATGACGAGGATTGGGGCATCCGTTCGGTCCCGCTGATCGAGAGCCGCTATCCGATCTGGGACCAGAAGGATTTCGTCGCCAAGGTCGATGAGGGCCGCTTCTTCCTGCCCGATGCCGAGGAAGGCCGCCGCGAGACGATCATCACCTCGGTCCTCGACGCCAAGCCCGTCTCGGTGATCCGGCTGGGCACGCCCAGTGTCAAGCCGATGGCGACCGCCGTGGCGCTGGGCGCGGTGTTCATTCTGACCACCTATCACCTCTATTGGCTGGCCGCGCTGTTCGGGGTGGTGACGCTGGCGGCGATCGTCTGGTGGCTGTGGGATACCGCCGAAATTCCCGAAAAGCCCGAAAAGCCGATCGGTCACGGCATGCGCATGCCGCTCTATATCTCGGGGCCCGCCGCGCCGGGATGGTGGGCGATGTTCATCACGATGATGGCGGATGCGACCGCCTTTTCGGGCCTCGTCTTCGGCTATTATTTCTACTGGACGATCCATCCCGATTTCGGCGCCGGGTTCGACGGACCGGGGGTCGGCGGGCCGATGCTGGCGCTGGGACTATCGCTGGGCAGCTGGGTGGCGACGCTGGCGGCGCGCGAGGTCCATGCGCGGGGCGGCGTCGCGGGCGCGCGCATGCTTCTGCTGGTCGGCGCGAGCGCGGCGGGGGCCAGCCTGTTCGCCGGACTCGCCAGCCTGAACGGGCTCGACCCCGAGGCCAATGTCTATCCGGCGATCGTCTGGGTGCTGGTCGTCTGGACCGTCGTCCACGCCGCCGTCATGGTCGTCATGCAACTCTACACGCTGGCGCGCAGCCTGGCGGGCCGGATGACCCCCATCCATGACGCCGACATCCGCAACATCACCGTCTATGCGCATTTCTTCGCGCTGACCGCGATCGTCACCTATCTGACGGTCGGGCTGTTTCCGGAGACGGGGCTGTGAGGCGCTGGCTGAAGCGCGCGCATCGGCTGCGCGTCACGCTATGGACGCTGATCGTGCCGCCGACCGTCTGGGCGGTGCATTTCCTGCTCTCCTATCTCTGGGCGGCCGTCTCCTGCGCCAAGATCGGCGAATGGGCGCTGTTCCCCACCGTCTTCGCCATCGCCACGGCGGTCGCACTGGTGATCATCGTCGCCTCGGGGCTGATCGCGTGGCAGCAGTCGCGCACGCCGGGCGATCCCCCGCCGCACAATGAGGGGACCGATATCGACCGGCTGCGCTTCCTGGCCTATTCGACGCTGCTATTGGCCGGGTTGAGCTTCATCGCGGTCGTCTTCACCGCGTTGCCGGTCCTCATGCTGGGGGATTGCCGGTGAGGCGCGGCATGCTGATCGCGGGCCTCGCGCTGCTGCCGCTGGGCTGGATGCTCAGCCCGCTGGGCATGACCGGGCATATGGCCGCGCACATGATCGCGGTGGCGATCGCCGCGCCGCTCGTCGCGCTGGGGTTTCAGGGCCATGCGCTCGACCCCGCCGAGCGCTGGCCGCGTCTCGCCAGCCCGATGGTCGCCGCACTGGTCGAGGCGGTCGTGGTCTGGGGCTGGCATGTGCCCGCACTCCGGCGGCTGGCCGACCACCAGCCGGTCTGGCTGGTGGTCGAGCAGGCGAGTTTCCTGATCGCGGGCCTCTGGCTCTGGTCCGCCGTGCTGGCGCCGCGTCACCGCGCGAGCGGGGTGGCCGCGCTGCTCGTCACCTCGATGCACATGACCCTGCTCGGCGCGCTGATCGGGCTCGCCCCGCGCCCGCTCTATAGTCATCACGGCGCGGGCGCGCTGGAGGATCAGCAGCTGGCGGGCGTCATCATGCTGCTGGTCGGCGGCATCGCCTATCTGTGCGGAGGTCTCGCGATGCTCGGCCGCTTGCTTCAGGTCCGGCAGGAGGCGCACGCATGACGATCCGCATCACCTGGAAACGCGTCGTCGCGACGCTGATCGGCCTGTTCGCGCTGGGCATGGCCTTTGCCTGGTCGGGGGTCATGAACCTGGCCGCGTCGAGCGGACACTGGGCGATCACCGACTGGTTCCTGCACTGGGCGATGCGCAACTCGGTGCGCACCCATGCGGCCTTCTCCTCGCCCAAGGACCCCGCCGACGCCAGCGGGCTGGTCAGCGCGGCGGGGCATTTCGCCAATGCCTGCGCGGTCTGCCACGGCGCGCCGGGCCAGAAGCCCGCCCCCGTGATGCAGACGGCCACCCCGCCCGCCCCCGATCTGGCGGTCAATGCGCGCGAATGGACCGACAGGCAGCTGTTCTGGATCCTGCAGCACGGCGTCAAATATACCGGCATGCCCGCCTGGGCGGTGCAGGACCGGCCGGACGAGGTGCGGCGGATGGTCGCCTTTGTCCGCCGCCTGCCCGACATGACCCCGGCCCAGTATCGGGCGCTGGTCGCCGAAGCGTCGCCGGCGGTCGATCCGGACAATTGCGCCGGCTGCCACGGCACCGACGGTCGCGGGCGCGGGAGCCCCGACATTCCGATCCTGGCCGGACAGAACCCCGCCTATCTCCTCGCCGCGCTTCAGGGCTATGCGAACGGCACCCGGTCGAGCGCGGTGATGCAGCAGGTCGCGATGCGGATGGACCCCATCGCGATGCAGACCGCCGCGCGCCGTTTCGCCGCCATGCCGGGGCTTGGCGGGCGTCCTTCCGGCAACGCGGCGGCGGCGCGGATCGTGACGCAGGGCCTGCCCGAGCGCCAATTGCCCGCCTGTGCCAGCTGCCACGCGCCCGGCAAGCCCTATCCGGTGATCGCCGGACAACGCGCGAGCTATATCGCCGCGCGGCTCCGCCACTGGCAGGGCGACAAGAATGTCGTCGATGCGCGCAAGAGTCATGCGACCATGCCCGTTATCGCGCGACGCATCCCCAAGGAGATGATCGACCCGCTGGCCCGCTATCTGGCTGGCGAAGGCGAGCCCCGCTGACCGGGGCGGCTCAGCCCATCGCAGCCCAGGACGGCTCCTCGGGGACCGTGCCGGGCGGCAGGCACCGGAAGCCGGGTCGCGCGAACAGATAGCCCTGCATGTAGCGGACGCCCAGGCGGCGCAGCGTGTCATATTCGCCGAGCGTCTCGACCCCCTCGGCCATGACGGCCATGCCCATCTTGTCGGCGATGCGGATGACCCCTTCCACGATCATGCGGCGCGGCATCGCCTCGTCGATCCCGCGGATCAGCGCCATGTCGAGCTTGATATAATCGGCCCTGACCTGCCCCAGCAGCGTCAGCCCGGCCTGCCCCGCGCCGAAATCGTCGATCGCGGTGCCGAAGCCCATATGCGAATAGGTGTCGAGGATCGTCTTCAACGCCGCACCGTCGCCCGGATCGGCGCGCTCCGAAAATTCGAAGATCAACCGCTCGGGGGGCAGGTTCAGCCGCCGCGCGGTTTCCAGCGTGGGCTCCAGACAGGCGATCGGGCAATAGACCGTGGCGGGCAGGAAGTTGATCGCCAGCCGCGCATCGCCGTCGAGCAGCCCGGCGGCCACCGCCCCCTCGATCGCGGTCACCCGGCATTGCTGGTCGAAGGCATAGAGCGTGTCCGGCGTCACCCTGGCGAGAATGCTCGCCGCGCTTTCCCCCTTGATGCCCCGGACCAGCGCCTCATAGGCCATGGGTCGGCCGGTCGAGACGTCCATGATCGGCTGAAACGCCATGGCCATGGGAAAGACGGCATATTCGGTGTGAGAGCGGCGATACCCCGGCTGCATGGCAATCTCCTTCGCCCGAAAGCATAGGGCAAAGCCACTAAATCGCCGTTAATTGTCGCAGCCTTGCCGATATAGCCATGCGAGCGGCTGGAATATTCATAATGTTCGGGAGGAATCATCGACTTCCGTCGGCATCATCTTATGATGCGGCGATATTTTCTGTTCTCTGGATAGGGATGGCAGGGAAATTACCCTCTTCGGATGACGGCCCCGGCGTGGAGCGCCTTCGCAAGTGTCCGGTTCGTGGCGACGCCCCACCCCAACCCCTCCCCTGAAGGGGGGGACTGTTTACATTGGCCGCATTGTGGATTCTTGTCCGTTCCTGTGATTTGAGACGGGGGGATGGAATGCGTTGCCCAAGGTGTGATGGGAC
>NZ_JBEPKL010000016.1:0-86377 GCF_040544655.1 Sphingomonas sp. 1185 | reverse complement strand
AAGCTCATTCGGTATCGCAGGCTCTTTGCGTCGGGACATATCGGGCTCCTTCTTTCCCGTTATGCCCGCCCGCACACGAAATTCCTGACACTCCCGCTGGCCAAGGCCGCCGTCGGTCAGATCAGCGCCATCTTCACCGACGCCAACTCCTGCTACCACCTCGCCTTCCAGCGGATCGGCGCTCCCGAACCCCACCAGCAGACCAAGGCGCAGACGCATCTGATCGAATCGTCAAACGCCTCGTTCCGCGACATGCTGGCCCGCTTCAACCGCCGAACCAAGCGCGCCTCCAAGACCCAAAACATGCTCGAGGTCACCCTCGACATATTCCTCGCCAGAAAACGCCTGCAGAGTCCGGGGTGAACACTTCCCCTTGCAGGGGAGGAATGGGGCGGCCTCAATACCGGACGCTGATCGTCCCCAGGATCGAGCGGGGCGCGCCATAATAGCCGCCGTCGAAGGTCAGCGCGGTCAGATATTTCGCGTTGGTCAGGTTGCGCAGATTCGCCGACACCGCGACGCGCGGCGTGATGTTGTATTTCGCCATCAGGTCGACCAGCGCATAGCCGTCCTGTCGTACCGAGCGGGTCTGGGTATAGATCACGCTCTGATACTGGGTCGACATACCCAGCTTCAGCGCGGGCAGGGCGGGCGGGGCATAGACGATGTTCAGCCGCCCGGTGTTGCGCGGCACGAACAGCCGCGCGGGATCGCCCTTCTGATCCTCGATCCGCATCAGCGTATAGCCGCCGGTCACCTGCATTCCTTCGGCCAGGCGACCGCCGATCTCCAACTCGATCCCCTCCGACCGGGCGTTCACCCCGCGATAGAGGGTGCGGCCGTTGAAGAAGCCGATGCTCTCGGCGGTGTTGTTCTGATGGACGCGGAAGATCGCGGCGCTGGCGTTCAGCCGTCCGCCGAACCAGTCGCCCTTGATCCCCGCCTCGATATTCTTGCCGCTGATGGGGGCCAGGATGCGCCCGTCCTGACCGATCGCGTCCTGCGGATTGAAGATCGTCGTATAGCTCGCATAGAGGCTGAGCGCGCGGTTCAGGTCATAGGTGACGCCCGCGAAGGGCGAGAAGCGCGTATTATCGAAATTGGTGTCGACGCCGTAGGAAAAGCCGACGCTGCGCGCATGGGTGACGTTGCCGCCCAGCATCAGCTTCAACGGATCGGCCAGGCTGAAGCGGACCAGGCCATAGGCGGTTTCGCGCCGGGTCTGGGTATTCTGGCTCGACGCATAGTCGGTCGAGAAGGTCGTCGGGAAATTGACCTTGGGGAAGGCCCCCTGGAACAGATCCGGGAAGGGCAGGGTCAGGTCGACCTGCGAATAGTCGTAAGAGGATTGCTGCTTGTAATCCTGCGCGCTGCGGTTGACGCCGAACATCAGCTGATGCTCGCGCCCGAACAGCGAGAAGGGACCGGTGGCATAGGCCTCCACGGTCAGGTTGCGCGTCTGCGCGCGGAAGGCGCCGGGATAGCTTTTGATGCCCAGGAACTGGCCGGGATTGGCGGGGTCGGGGGCGATGCCGTTGGTCGCGCCGCGCACCGGATTGCCATAGACGTAGAACAGCTCGTCCGCCTCGCTGGTCGCGCGGCGCACCGCGCTGATCCGCGCGACCCAGCCATTGTCGAAATGATGGGTCAGGTCGCCGAAGATCTGCCGGTCGATCACGTTCCAGCCCGCCCATTCGGGCGCGACATTGGTCGATCGCGGCATGTCGATACGCGTGCCGTCGGTATAGGTCAGCGGCAGTGCGCCCCACATCGCGCCGTGGCTCTGGTGATCCTGATGGCCATAGCCGCCGCTCAGCACCGTGTCGGGGCCCAGATCGGCCTCGACCACGCCATACCCGGTCCAGCGGCGCAGGCTGTAGCGGTCGAGATAGCTGTCGGCATCGGAAAGGACGCCCACGACGCGGGCGCGGACATGGCCGTCCCTGGTCAGCGGGGTGCTGACATCCGCATCCAGGCGCAGGCTGTTGAACGAGCCATATTGCGCGCTGGCGCTCGCCTGCAGGTCCTTGGTCGGGCGCTTGCGGACGAAGTTGATGACGGCCGAGGGATTGCCCGTCGGCGACAACAGGCCGGGCGCGCCGCGCACCACCTCGATATGATCGTAAATGGCGGTGTCGATCGACCCGGTCTGGATTCCGAAGGCGAAGGGAATGCCGATGCCGTCGATCTGGAAGGTCTGGATGTCGAAGCCGCGCGCCGAATAATAGACGCGGTCGGTCTCGTTCGCCTGGACGTTGATGCCCGGCACCGTCGTCAGCAGCTGGTTGACGTCGTTGAGCTGGAAATCCTGGATCTGCTGGCGGGTGACGATGCTCACCGACTGCGGCGTCTCACGCAGCGTCAGCGGGATGCGCGTCGCGGTCGTCTGGCCCCCGATCGTATAGTCGTCGGAGCCCTCGGTCCGCTGGCCGGTGACCACGATATCGTCGCGCGGGGTCTGGGGATCGGTCGCCACCGGCACGGTGGACGGCAAGGGTGCGGCCATGGCGGCAGCATTGGCGACCAGCGTCATCAAGAACGGCATTCGGGGACTCCCTGTTATGCGGCGCGTCCTAGGAGTGGCGGTCTGTTATTGCAAGTCAGTATCGAAAGCAGGAAGGGCTTTTGCGATCAGCGACTTCGCCCATGGATGACGCGGCGCAATTCGGGGCTCTCCGCCCTAGCCATGCCGCCCGCGCGCCCCCACATGGGCCCCCGACATGGCGCTTCATCTGACCAAGGTCGCGTTCGGGGCGGCCAGTATCGATCACCTGGCCGAACGACTGGCGATGCGGGCGCAGGACGGGCCGGTCTTCCTCACCACCCGCTATCTGCCCAAGCGGCACGAGGAGGTGGCGGGGCAGGGCTCGCTGTTCTGGATCCTGAAGCACCAGCTGGTCGCGCGCTCGCCGATCCTGTCGTTCGGCGAGGCGGAGGGCGGGCGCTGCGCCATCCATATCGACCCCGCGCTGGTGCTGGTCCAGGCGCTGCCGCGCCGCGCGCATCAGGGCTGGCGCTATCTGGAGGCGGGGGATGCCCCGCCCGACCTGAGCGGGGCCGCGACGGGGATCGAGACGATGCCGCCGGTGCTGGTCGGCAAGCTGGTCGAGCTGGGGCTGATCTAGGGGTCGCTCATGATTTTCCTCCCCTGCAAGGGGAGGTGGCAGGCCGAAGGCCTGACGGAGGGGTGTCCCGGTGGGAGAGGTTGGTCGACGACCGCCGCCGGGGACACCCCTCCACCATGCTCCGCATGGTCCCCCTCCCCTTGCAGGGGAGGATTCGTGCCCAGTGCTTAGAGTTTCGGCCCGGCCACCGCCGCGCGCGCCTTTTTGGGGGTTTCGGCGAACAGCTTGGCGATCGCGACGTTGCGGCTGTCCTGCGTCGCGTAATCGCGCGCCGACAGGCCGGCGATATTGTCGGGCTGGTCGGGATCGGCGCCCGCATTCATCAACTCGCGCACCATCGCCATGTCGTGGCGCTGCACCGCGCGGATCAGCGGGGTCTCGCCCGCCGCATTGGGCAGGTTGGGATTGGCCTTGGCCGCGGTCAGGATGCGTATCATCTCGGGCTGTCCCCCCGCCACCGCCAGCAGCAGCGGCGTGTTGCCGCGCCCGTCGCGCAGGTTCGGATCGGCGCCCTTTTGCAGCAGGAAGCGCAGATACGTCTCGTCGCCGCGCTTGATGACGATGTGCAGCGCGCCCTCGCCGCTGGTCACGTCGCGGGTGTTGATGATGCTGGCGCCCGGACGGTCGAGCATGTTGGTGACGTCATTGCCCTTGGCCTCGCGCACCGCCTGGAGAAACTTGTAGCTTTCCGACTGCATCATCTGCGCCGCGACCGGCGTGGCGATGGCGCCCAGAAGCGCGGCGGCGAGCAGGGGGCGAAGGGACATGGGGATCGATCCTGAGCAATGGAGCATGGCTTGCAACCGGCGATTTATCACAGCAAGGCTGTCGGCGTCATGACCCGATTATATCTGTCCCTGCTGGTTCCGCTGGCGGTCGCGCTGGCCGGGTGCGGCGCGTCCGATCCCCAGGCGCAACCCCCGCTGGCGGGGGCGCGGGTCGGCGGCCCGTTCCGGCTGGTCGATGCCACCGGCAAGACCGTCACCGATCGCGACTTTGCCGGGCGCTACCGCATCGTCTATTTCGGCTATACCTTCTGCCCCGATGTCTGCCCGACCGACATGCAGGTGCTGGGCGCCGGGCTGAAGGCGCTGGAGGCGAGTGCGCCCGCCAAGGCCGCGAAGATCGTGCCGATCTTCGTCACGGTCGATCCCGAGCGCGACACGCCCGCCATCGTCGGCCGCTTCGCCACCACCTTCCACCCGCGCTTCGTCGGGCTGACCGGCACCCCGGCGCAGGTCGATGCGGCGCGCAAGGCCTATGCCGTCTGGGCGCAGAAGGGCGCGCCGTCGCCGGGCGGCGGCTATCTCGTCAACCACAGCAACCAGGCCTATCTGATGGACCCGGACGGCAAGCCGATGGCGCTGCTGCCGTCGGACCAGGGGCCGCAGGCGGTCGCCGCCACGCTCGACCAGTGGGTGCGCTGATGGAGCGTTTCTGGGAAAAGCCGATCGAAAGCCTCGACCGCGCCCAGTGGGAGGCGCTGTGCGACGGGTGCGGCAAATGCTGCATCCACAAGCTGGAGGATGAGGAGACGGGCGAGCTGGTGCCGACCAATGTCGCCTGCCGCCTGCTCGACCGGCGCAGCGGGCAATGCTCCAACTATCGCCACCGCCGCGCCTTTGTCAGCGAGTGCGTGCGGCTGACCATGGGCAATGTCCGCTCGATCGACTGGCTGCCCTCGACCTGCGCCTATCGCCTGCGCGCGGCGGGCGAGGCGCTGCCCGAATGGCATTATCTGGTCTGCGGCGACCGCGAGGCGGTGCACCGCGCCGGGCAATCGGTCCGCGGCTGGACGATCAGCGAGGACGATGCGGGCGATTTCGAGAATCATATCGTGGAGCGGGAATTGTGATCGACGAGGTGGTGCGTCACCCGACTGCCAAGCGCATCCGGCTGAGCGTCGATCCCGCCACCGGGACCGCGCGGCTGGTGGTGCCCAAGCGCGCGCCGCTGAAGACCGCGCTGGCCTGGGCCGAGGAGAAGAAGGACTGGATTGCCGACCAGCGCGCGCGCCTGCCCGAACCGCGCCCCTTCGTCCCCGGCGCGCTGATCCCGTTCGGCGACACGGTGCTGACATTGGTCTGGGAGCCTGGCAGCCGCCGGGTGATCCAGTGCGAGCATGATCGCCTGTCCGCCTCCGGCCCGATCGAGACGCTGAACCGCCGGGTCGAGACCTGGCTGAAACGGCAGGCGCTGGAAACCCTGTCGCGCGAGACGGCGGAGATCGCACGCACCGCGGGCGTCGCGGTATCGCGGGTCAGCGTCGCCGATCCCAAGGCGCGCTGGGGCAGCTGCGCCTCGTCGGGGGCGATCCGCTATAGCTGGCGGCTGATCCTGGCCCCGGCCTTTGTCCGCCGCGCGACGGTGGCGCATGAGGTCGCGCACCGGGTCCATATGAACCACGCCCCCGCCTTCCACGCGCTGGTCGCCGAGCTGCTGGGGGCCGATCCCGCGCCCGCCACCGCCTGGCTGCGGCAGCATGGCGCGGGGCTTCACTGGTACGGCCGGTCGTCCTGACGGTCCTGACGGTCGCGCGCTGACGGACGCGGCGGGGGGGCGGCGGCGCGGGGATCGCGCGCTGCGCCTGCGCCGCCCCGTCCGGTCACCCGGTCGATCCACGCCTGATCCAGCCGCTGCTGCGGCACCACCGGTGCGGGCGCCTGCGGCGTGGTCGTGCCGGGCACGGGTTGCTGGAGCGGCTGCGGCGGCGTGGCGGGATCGCGACGGGTCGGGATCTCCATCGTCTCGTCACCCGGCTGCGACTCGCCCGGAACGGGGGCGGGCAGCGGGTTGCCGTCGGCATCGACCCCGGCCGTGCCATTGTCGGGCTGGCCGAAATAGCTCTCCTCGTCGGGCTCCAGCTGCCATTCGGGCAGGGTGACCTGGGTGTCGAACTGCTCGATCGGGCGGTCGGCGACCGCGACCTTCATATAGTCGGCAAAGGCCTTGGCGGGCGCGGCGCCGCCATGCAGGCCCGCCACCGGCTTGGCATTGTCGCGGCCCATCCACACGCCGGTGGTGATCCCGCTGGAGAAGCCCAGGAACCAGCCGTCCTTCAGGCTGGTCGTCGTGCCCGTCTTGCCCGCGACCGGCCGCCCGATCTGCGCGGCGCGGCCGGTGCCGGTGTTGACCGTGGTCTGGAGCAGGTCGGTCATCTCGGCGGCGATATAGGGGGCGACCAGCACATGGCTGCGGTCGACCTCATGGGTATAGATGATCTGGCCGTTCGCCACGACCTTGGTGATGCCATAGGGCGTCACCTTCACCCCCTTGTTCGCGATGCTGGCAAAGGCGCTGGTCATGTCGATCACCCGCACTTCCGAAGTGCCGAGCACCATCGAGGGGTGGGTGTTGACCGGGGTGGTGATGCCGAAGCGGCGCGCCATGTCGGCGACCGTCTGGAAGCCCACTTCCTGGCCCAGCTTCGCCGCGACGGTGTTAAGCGAATAGGCGAAGGCGGTGCGCAGGCTGACGCTGCCCGAATTGCGCCGCGAATCGTTGCGTGGGGACCAGCCGTCGATGGTGACGGGTTCGTCGACCACCTGGTCCTCGGGCTTGTGACCCGCCTCCAGCGCGGCGAGATAGACGAACAGCTTGAACGCCGAACCCGGCTGGCGGACCGCCGTCACCGCGCGGTTATAGTTGGTGGAGACATAATCCTTGCCCCCCACCATCGCGCGCACCGCGCCGTCGCGGTCCAGGCTGACCAGCGCGCCCTGAGTCCCCTCGGGCGCATTGGCGCGGATCGCCGCGTCGGCCGCCCGCTGCATGTTAAGGTCGAGCGTGGTCCACACGTCGAGCGGCGCGGTCTGCTCGTCGATCAGCATGTCGAGCTGGGGCAGTGCCCAGTCGGTGAAGTAGCGCACCGAATTCTGCCTGGGCTCGGGTGCCAGCTTCAGCGTCTGCGGGTCGGCATTCGCCGCCTGGTCGGCGGTGATGAAGCCGTTGCGCTTCATCTGGTCGATCACCACGCCCGCGCGGCCCACCGCAGCGGCGGCATCGGCGGTCGGCGAATAGTTGGAGGGCGCCTTGACCAGCCCGGCGATCACCGCCGCCTCGGACAGGCTCAGATGGTCCGCGCCATGCCCGAAGAATTTCCGGCTGGCCGCGTCGATGCCATAGGCGCCGCCGCCATAATAGACCTTGTTCAGATACAGCTCGAGGATCTGGTCCTTCGAGAATTTCAGCTCCATCGCCAGCGCCAGGATCGCCTCGCGGACCTTGCGGCCGAACTTCTTCTGGTTGTTCAGGAAGATGGTGCGCGTGATCTGCTGGGTGATGGTCGAGCCGCCCTGTTTCCAGCGACCCTTTTCCAGCCGGACCTCGACCGAGCGGGCGATGCCGATCGGATCGACGCCGGGATGCTGGCGGAAACGGCGATCCTCGACTGCGATCGTCGCGTCGCGCATGACCTCGGGAATCCGGTCATAGGGCAGCCATTCGCCATAGCTCGGCCCGAGCGACACGATCACCGTGCCGTCGGCGGCATGGACGCGGATCATCTGGCCGTTGGGCGACGACTTCAGTTCGTCGAAGCTGGGCAGTTGCGACTTCGCGACGAACACCGCGATCGCCAGCGCGCCGACCGCCAGCACGGCCAGGCCGATCAGGATCTGCAGGGTTACGACGATCCGGCGCCGCCAGGGAGAGCGGGGCTTGGACGAGCGGGGCCGGGGGGACCGGGAAGACGACGCGCGAGGCATGGGACGGATCGCGAATTACAGGGCTTTGAACATGACCACAAGCCGCCGATGCCCGATGGCGGCTTGCGCGCCGCTGAACGCCCCGGCCAAAGGCGCCGCGCCGAAGCGGTTCGGCCTGAAATGCCGGTCTTAATTTTTTATACCGGTTCCGGTAGTAGGGCGGGATGCCATCCTCGGGGGAGAAGGTGGCGGAAAGGACGACGATGGAACAGGTCGAGCAGCAGCAGGGCGCGACCGCCGAGCGGCGGGTGGGCAAGCGGCATTCGGCCGTCCTCCTCCTGGGCAAGCTGTGCGGCGACGTGCCCGGCGTGTGCCTGGTCCATAATATCTCCACCCATGGCCTGATGGCGCGGTTCGTCGATCCGCCGCAGGTCGGCGACTCGATCTGTGTCGAGGTGCGCGGGCTGGCCCCGGCGCGCGGCACGGTCCGCTGGGTGCGCGGCAAGAAGGCGGGCATCCAGTTCGATTCGCCCCAGCCCTATGAGCAGATCTTCTCGACCGAGAATGCCGACGGCACGATCCCGCGCCCGCCGCGCTTTCCGGTGACGCTGGCCGCCGATGTCCGGCTGGGCGACCGCAAGTTCGCCGCCGAGATGGTCGACGTGTCGGCGGGCGGCGCCAAGCTGGCCGCCGCGCATCCGGTCCAGCCGGGTCTGGCGGGCCAGATCATCCTGCGCCCGATGGGCACGCCGATCTTCGGCACGATCTGCTGGGTGAAGGACGGCCGCTTCGGCTTCCGCTTCGTCTCGCCGCTGCCCATCGACACGCTCGCGGCGATCGTCGCGCGGCGCTGAGCCGCGTCGGGACGTATGAGCTTTCGGATGGGGGGAGGGCGTCGACCGATCGGGACGCCTGGGAAAATCTGGTGCGGTCGAGAAGACTCGAACTTCCACGGCCTTTCGGCCACAACGACCTCAACGTTGCGCGTCTACCAATTCCGCCACGACCGCACTCGATAGTCACCACCGGCAAGCCGGAGGGCTGGTAGGCGGGTGCCCCTAGCAAAGCGCCGGGGACTGCGCAATGGCCTTTTTGGCGGGATGCGGCGCTATCGCGCGTCATTCATCGCGAATAGGGGAGGGGCCATGACGTTTTTCCCCCGCCACGCCCCGATCCTCGACCGTGACGAGGTGCGTCGCCTGCTGGCGCTGGCCTGGCCGGTGATGCTGACCAGCCTGAACTGGACGATCCTGCACGTCACCGACGTGATCGTCGTCGGCCGGGTCGGCGAGCATGAGGTGGCGGCGCTCTCGGCCAGCCGGTCGCTGACCTATGTCGCGATCGTCACCGGGCTGGCCTGGCTGTCGGGCGTGCTGGTGCGTGCGTCGCGGGCCGATGGCGCGGGGGACCTGCCCGCCACCGGGCAGGCGCTGCGCGACGGGCTGGTGCTGGGTGTCGTGCTGGGCGTCGCGGCGATGCTGATCCTGGGGCTGGGCGGTGCGGCGCTGCTGCGCGGGATCGGCGTGGCGCCGGGGCTGGTCGTGCCCGGCGCGCGGGTCGTGACGGTCATGGCGCTGGGCTATCCGTTCCAGATGGTGCTGATCGCCGCCAGCTTCTTCCTGGAGGGGATCAGCCGTCCGCGCCGCGTGACGATGGTCAATCTGTCGATCCTGCCGATCAACGCGCTGCTCGCCTGGGGGCTGGCGGGTGGTGAGATGGGGCTGCCCGCGCTGGGAGCGGTCGGGGCGGCGCTGGCCACCGTGATCGCCTCGGCATTGGGAGCGGTCGCGATGGTCGCGAGCGCGGTGACGCTGCCGCGCGGTGCGGCGCGCGGCGTGCGGCGGCTGGACCGGGCCGCCTGGACCCCCACGCTGGCGGGGGCGGTGGAACTGGCGCGATTCGGCTTCGTCCCCGCCATCGCCTCGGGGCTGGAGCTGGCGGGGTTCGCCATCCTGATCGCGCTGTCGACCCGGCTGGGCGATGCGACCGCGCATGGCTTCCAGATCGTCTTCTCGCTCCACAATGTCACCTTCGCGCTGGCGCTCGGGCTGGGATCGGCGGCGGGGGTGCGCGCGGGCAATGCGGTGGGCGAGGGGGCGGCCTGGGCCGCGGTCCCGCGCACGCTGGTCGCGGTCGGGCTGGCGGCGCTGGCCATGGGGGCGTGCGGCCTGGCGCTGTCGCTCTGGCCCGGCGCGGTCGTCGGGCTGTTCCCGGCCTTGCCCGAGGCGAAAGCGGTGGCGGTGGCGATGCTGGTGATCTGGGCGCCCTTCATCCTGTTCGACGGGATGCAGGTGGTGCTGGTCTATGCGCTGCGCTCGCTGGGGGACCAGGTGGCGGCGGGGATCAACAGCATCATCGCCTATTTCATCGTCACCGGCGGGGTCGGCTGGTGGCTGGTCGACGCCGGATGGGGCGCCCCGGCGCTCGCCTGGGCGTCGGGCGCGGGGATGCTGGTCGCCGCCGTCCTGCACGGATCGCGCTTCGCGATCGTCGCGCGGCGGTTGCGGGCTTCGCGTGGCCTTCTTCGCTCAGGTTGAACGGAGCGAAGTCGAAGGCCACGCCGACACGTCGGCAATCAGTTCGCCGGGTTAGCCTCGCCCGCAAAGCTCAGGTCCAGCCGCTTGGAACTGGGCGGCACGTCGAGCTTGGCCGAGTTGAAGTCCATCGACGCGCCGGGGCCCAGCGTCCGCTGCTGCGGCGCGATCGCCCAGGAAAAGACGACGCGGCCCTGCGCATCCTTCAGCTCGGCACGCAGGTCGGGAACCCGCTGCGCGCCCGAGGACGGGTTGATGATCTGTCCCGAAATGGCGAACAGTTCGGACCCGTTCTCCAGCTCGCGCCGCTCGATCGGGTTGGAGCGCAGCTCCAGCGGCGATTCGGTGGTGCCGAACCCCAGCCAGCCGCCGATGCCCGGCATGCCGGTCCACAGGATCGCCGCCGTCGCCGCCAGCAGCGCCAGGCACGCTGCGACCGCGCCGATCGTCCAGCGACGCACCGGATTGCGCCGCGCGCGAAAGGGCGGGCGGTGCGCGAAGGCGTCGAATTCGGGCTCGTCCGCTTTCAGGATCGGCGGTGCGGGCGGGGGAGCGATGACGGGCGGCGGCGGGGGCGGCGGTTCGGCGACCGGCTCCTCGGCCCTGTCGCGTTCCACCGCGACGTCCGGCTCCGGCGCGGCGACCTCGTCGGGATCGGGCGGCGACTGGAACCAGCTGTGCCGGCAATTGGCGCAGCGCACGGTGCGTCCCTCCAGCCCGATCGCGCTGTCGGGCACCAGATAGCGGGTGCGGCATTCAGGGCATTCGAGGATCATGCGGAACGGCACTTCAACGGATGGAAAGGGTCGGTGGACGGGACCATCCGGTTCAGGTCCCCATGAAAGGCCAGTAAGCACGCCGCCCATGGCCGTGGCAAGCTTGAAGCGTGGAACTTGAAGCGCGCGGCGGGCCATGCCAAGGCCATGCGGGCATGGCGAACATCGTCCAGTTCGAGAATGTCGGCTTGCGCTACGGCGCCGGGGAGGAAACCCTGTGCGACGTCAGCTTCGCGTTGCGACCGGGGCAATTCTATTTCCTGACCGGCGCGAGCGGCGCGGGCAAGACCTCGCTGCTGCGCCTCCTCTATCTGTCGCAGCGCCCCAGCCGGGGCATCATCCGGCTGTTCGGCGAGGATGCGGTGATCCTGCCGCGCGACCGGCTGCCCGGCTTTCGGCGGCGGATCGGGGTGGTGTTCCAGGACTTCCGGCTGATCGCGCATCTCAGCGCCGCCGACAATATCGCGCTGCCCCTGCGCGTCGCGGGCATGGCCGAATCGGAGATTGCGCGCGCGGTGCGCGAGATGCTGGCCTGGATCGGGCTGTCCGAGCGCGCGGGCGCCCGCCCCGCCACGCTGTCCGGCGGCGAGCAGCAGCGGGTGGCGATCGCCCGCGCGGTGATCGCGCGCCCCGAATTGCTGGTCGCCGACGAGCCGACGGGCAATGTCGATCCGGTCATGGCCGAGCGGCTGCTCCATCTGTTCCACTCGCTCCACCGGCTGGGGACGACGGTGGTGATGGCGACGCATGACTGGCATCTGATGGACCGGGTGCCGGACGCGCAGCATATGCATCTGGAGCGCGGGCGGCTGGTCGACCCGACCGTTCCGCCCGAGCCCGCCCCCCCGCCGCCCGAGCCGCGCCGCTCGACGATCGTGCGGAGCGGGCTGTGACGCGGGCGCGGGGGCGCGGGGGCGCGGAGGCGCGGGCGCTGGACGATGTCGGCGGCGCGCATGTCATGAGCTGGGTCATCGCGATCATGCTGTTCCTGACCCTGCTGGCGGGCGCGGCGGGGCTGGCGACGGCGCGCGCGGCGGGGTCGCTCGACCGCCAGATGGCGGGGCGGCTGACCGTGCAGATCGTCGAGGGCGAGGCCGGACGCCGCGATGCCGCCGCCGCGCGCGTGCTGGCGGTGCTGCGCCGGCTGCCCGATGTCGCGCGCGCGACGCCGGTGCCGCAGGCCGAACTCGCGCGGATGCTGCAACCCTGGCTGGGCACCGATGCCGAGGCGGCGGGGCTGCCCGTGCCCGCGCTGATCGATGTCGACCTGACCAGCGACGATTCGGGCGCGATCGCCCGCGTCGGGGCGGCGGTGACGCGGGCCAGCCCGGCGGCGCGGGTCGATGCGCATGCGACCTGGCTGGGGCCGGTCGGGCGGCTGCTCGACACCGCCGCCTGGCTGGCCGGGGCGATCATCCTGCTGATGCTGGGGGCGACCACGGCGGTCGTCATGCTGGCCGCGCGCGCAGGGCTGGAGGCGCATCGCGGCACGATCGAGGTCATCCACATGCTCGGCGCGACCGATCGGCAGGTCGCGCGGCTGTTCCAGCGGCGGATCGCGCTGGACGCGGGGATCGGCGCGGCCGTGGGCGGCATCGCGGCGGCGGGGGCGATCCTGCTGATCGCGCGACAGGTCGGCGCGCTCGAATCTGAATTGCTCGGCAATTTGCGGCTGGGGGCGGGGGATATGGGGATGCTGGTCCTGCTGCCCTTCGCCTTCGTCCTGCTGGCGGTGGTGGCGGCGCGCGCGGCGGTGCTGGCGCAGATGCGGCGGATGCTGTGATGGTGCGACTGATCGGACTGGCGGCGCTGAGCTGGTGCCTGGGTTTCGCGGCCTTCATGCTGACCCTGCCGCACCCGCTGGCGCACAACACCACCGATGCGATCGTGGTGCCGACCGGCGGGCCGGGGCGCATCGATCGCGGCATCGCGCTGCTCCAGGCGCACCAGGCCAAGCGGATGCTGGTCACCGGGGTCGCGCCCGGCGTGCGGCCGATCGACCTGGCGCGCACCTATCGCACCTCGCCCGCGCTGTTTGCCTGCTGCATCGATCTGGGGGGCGAGGCGGTCGACACGCGCTCCAATGCCGAGGAAACGGCGAACTGGGTGCGCGCCCATGGCTATCGCACGGTGCGGCTCGTCACCTCCGACTGGCATCTGCCGCGCGCCCGGATGGAGCTGACCGCGGCGCTGGGCAAACAGGTGCTGGTGCTGGGCGACGGCGTGCCGTCGGAGCCCCGGCTGGGCACGCTGGTCAATGAATATAACAAGCTGATCCTGCGACGGATCGCGCTTTGGACGGGGATTGGCGCGTGATTCTTCTTCGCAACATCGTGTTCGTGGCGATCTTCTATCCGCTGTCGGCGGTGATGGCGCTGCTGTCGCCGGTCATCGCGCTGAGCGGGCGGCGCGCGGTGATCCACTGGGCGACGAGCTGGACCCGGCTCCACCGGGTCTGCACCCGCTATCTGCTGGGCATCCGCGTGGTGGTGGAGGGGACGCGGCCGACGACGCCGGCGCTCTATCCGGCCAAGCATCAGGCGATGTTCGAGACGATGGAGCTGCAACGCATCCTGGGCGCGCCCGCCATGGTCCTGAAGCGCGAGCTGGCCAATATCCCCATCTGGGGCTGGGCGGTGCGCAAATACGGCGCGATCGTGGTCGACCGCAATGCTTCGGCCAGGGCGATGCGCGGCATGATGCGCGACGCCAAGGTGGCGGTGGAGCAGGGCCGCGCGATCATGATCTTTCCCGAAGGCACGCGGGTGAAGCCCGGCGAGACGCCGCCGCTCAAGCCCGGTTTCGCGGGGCTTTACCGGATGCTGGGCCTGCCGGTGGTGCCGGTGGCGACCGATTCGGGGCTGGTCTGGCCGCGCAAGGGCCTGAAGCGGCCGGGGGTCGTGACGCTGCGCTTCGGCGAGGTGATCCCGCCGGGCCTGCCGCGCGCCGAGGCGGAGGCGCGGGTCCATGCGGCGATGAATGCGTTGGAATCCTCCCCGGCACGGGGAGGTGGCAGGGCGTAAGCCCTGACGGAGGGGGGCTTCCGCAAGATGTGTCCTCTGTGGCGATCCCCCTCCACCATGGCTATCGCCATGGTCCCCCTCCCCGTTGCCGGGGAGGATCGTCAGCCTTCGTGGTTGCGCCCGAAATCCTCGCGCGCATCGTCCTGGCCCTGGTCGATGATCGAGCGGCGGATGGCGCGGGTGCGGCTGAACAGGTCGAACAGGGTATCGCCATCGCCCCAGCGGATCGCGCGCTGGAGCATCGTCACATCCTCTGTCAGGCGTTGCAGGATCTCCAGCACTGCCTCGCGATTGTTGAGGAACACGTCACGCCACATCGTCGGATCGGAGGCGGCGATCCGCGTGAAGTCCCGAAAGCCGCCAGCAGAGAATTTTATGACTTCGCCTTGCGTCACGTCTTCCAAGTCCGAAGCGGTGCCCACGATCGAATAGGCGATCAGGTGCGGCACATGGCTGGTCACCGCCAGGACGAGGTCGTGATGGCGCGGTGTCATCAACTCGACATTCGCGCCCAATGCTTCCCAGAAGGCGCGCAGCCGGGCGACGGGGGCTTCGGGGCAATCTTCCTCTGGAGTCAGGATGCACCAGCGGCCGCGGAACAACGTCGCGAAACCGCTTTCAGGGCCGCTATTCTCCGTGCCTGCCACCGGATGGCCGGGTACCAAGATCGCATCCGGCAAGACGGAACGCAGCGCTGCGACCACGCTGTCCTTCGACCCGCCGACATCGCTGACGATCGCCTCGGCGGGCAGATCGTCAGCGAACGTGGCTGCGACCGCCGCCATGGCACCTACGGGCACGCACAGCATCACCAGATCGGCATCGATCACCGCTGTGCCCGCGCTGTCGGTGACATCGTCGCACAGGTCGATCCGCCTTGCCGTCTCACGCACGCCTGCATCGGCGTCGTAGCCGGTAATCCTCACCGTGGGCATATTCGCACGCACCGCGCGCGCGACCGAGGAGCCGATCAGGCCGAGCCCGATGATGGTGATCCGCGCAAAGGGCAGCATCAGGCCCCCTTTGCCTCGGACTCGACCATCCGGCGTAGCGCGGCGACGACGCCCTTCACCTCGTCCTCGGTGCCGATGGTGATGCGCAGGGCCTGGCCCAGCCCCTGGCCCGGCAGCCAGCGGACGATGTACCCGGCGTCCATCAGCCCGTGATAGGCGCGCTCGGCGGTCAGCGGCCCTTCGAACAGCACTAGCGAGAAATTGGCCCGCGACGGCACGCAGCGCAGCCCCGCATTGCCCAGCGCCGCGATCTGCGCCTCGAACCAGGCCAGCCACGTCGCATTGTGCGCGCGCGACGACTCGACGAAGGCGCGGTCGCGGATCGCCTCGATCGCGGCATTCTGTCCGGCGATCGTCACGTTGAACGGCGCGCGGATGCGGTGCAGCGCGTCGATGATCGGGGCGGCGGCATAGCCCCAGCCGATCCGCTCGGCGGCCAGGCCGTGGATCTTGGAAAAGGTGCGCGAGACCAGCACGTTCGGCGCGCGCTCGGCCAGCGCGAGCCCGCCATCGTCCTCGCCCTCGGCCAGATATTCGGCATAGGCCTGGTCGAGCACCAGCAGGACATGCGGGGGCAGCCCGGCATGGAGCCGCGCGATCTCGTCCGCGCCCGCATAGGTGCCGGTCGGATTGTTGGGATTGGCGACGAAGACGAGCTTGGTCTTTTCGGTCACCGCCGCCAGGATCGCGTCGACATCGGTGGCATAGTCATGGTCGGCGACCACCACCGGCTCCGCGCCCACCCGCCGGGTCGCGATCTCATAGACCGCAAAGCCGTAGCGGACATGGATGACCTCGTCCCCCGGTCCGGCGAACGCGCCCGCCGCCAAATGCAGGATCTCGTCCGAGCCGGTGCCATAGATGATTCGCGCCGGATCGAGCCCATGGACCTCGCCGATCGCCTGGCGCAGCGCGGTCGCGCCCGCGTCCGGGTAACGCTCCAGATGGTTGGCGGCGGCGGCGAAGGCGGCGCGGGCCTTGTCGCTGGTGCCCAGCGGATTCTCGTTGGACGACAGTTTGACGACCTTGCGACCGTCATCGGTCGTCGCGCGGCCGGGGACGTAAGGCGCGATCGCCTTGACCCAGGAGATCGGTTCGGGGGCGGTAAGCTCGGTCATGGCGAACGCCATAGCGGCCATGGCCTTGCGTTGCCAAGCATCGCGGCCTAGCGGAGAGGGCTCCATGGCCGCTTCCGTTTCCGCTTCTCCCCCCAGCGACGACCGGCGTTTCGGTCTGTCGCGCCATGTCGTGCTGCCGGGGCCGCTGCGGCTCGACGGCGGCGGGCTGCTATCGCCGGTCGAGATCGGCTATGAAACCTATGGCACGCTGAATGCCGAGGGGTCGAATGCGATCCTGATCTGCCATGCGCTGACCGGCGACCAGCATGTCGCCTCGCCCCATCCCCGCACCGGCAAGCCCGGCTGGTGGACGCGCCTGGTGGGCGAGGGCAAGCCGATCGACCCGGCGCGGCACTTCATCATCTGTTCCAACGTCATCGGCAGCTGCATGGGGTCGTCGGGCCCCGCGACGATCGACCCTTCCACCGCCGAGCCCTGGGGGATGCGCTTCCCGGTCCTCACCATCCGCGACATGGTGCGTGCGCAGGCTATGCTGCTCGACCATCTGGGCGTCGGACAGCTGAAGGCGGTGGTCGGCGGGTCGATGGGCGGGATGCAGGCGATCAGCTGGGCCGCGACCTGCCCCGACCGCGTCCGCGCCTGCGTCATGGTCGCCTCGACCGCCAGGCATTCGGCGCAGAATATCGCCTTTCACGAGGTCGGGCGCCAGGCGATCATGGCCGACCCGAAATGGCGCGGCGGCGCCTATTACGAGGCCAACGATCCCCCCGCGGCGGGCCTGGCGGTGGCGCGGATGGCGGCGCACATCACCTATCTGTCCGAGGCGGGGCTGACCGAGAAATTCGGGCGCCGCCTCCAGGCGCGGCCCGACCGGCCGGACGGGGCCAAGAGCTTCGGCTTCGATGCGGATTTCCAGGTCGAAAGCTATTTGCGGCACCAGGGGCTGGCGTTCGTCGATCGGTTCGATGCCAATTCCTATCTCTACATCACCCGCGCGCTCGACTATTTCGATCTGGCCGAGGAGCATGGCGGACTGCTCGCCAATGCTTTCCGGGGGACGAGGACGCGCTTTTGCATCGTCAGCTTCGACACCGACTGGCTCTATCCCACCGCCGAGTCGCGTGCCGTGGTCCAGGCGCTGAACGCGGCGGGCGCGGCGGCGAGCTTCGTCGAGCTGTCCAGCCCCTATGGCCATGACGCCTTCCTGCTCGAAGCGCCCGAGATGAACCGGGTGATCGACGGCTTCCTGCGGGCCGAGCCATGACCGACACGACGTTGCGCCCCGATCTGGCGATCATCGCGAACCATGTCGCGCGCGGCGCGCGCGTGCTGGATGTCGGATGCGGCGACGGGCAGCTGATGGCGGCGCTGCGCGACCGGGTGGCGGTCGACGGGCGCGGGCTGGAGATCGATCCCGCCAATGTCGCCGCCGCCGTCGCGCGCGGGCTGGCGGTGGTGCAGGGCGACGCCGATGTCGATCTGGCGGGCTATCCCGACAAGGGCTTCGACTATGCGATCCTCAGCCAGACGCTCCAGACCGCGCGCGCGCCCGACCAGGTGCTCGACCATCTGTTGCGGATCGGCAAGCGCGCCTTCGTCTCCTTCCCCAATTTCGCGCATTGGCGGGTGCGGCTGTCGCTGCTGTGGGGCGGGCGGATGCCGGTGACGGGGCTGTTGCCCGAACAATGGTATGACACCCCCAACATCCACCATGTGACGATCGACGATTTCCGCGCCTTCGTCCGCGAACGGCGGATCACCGTGGAGGGCAGCTGGTTCCTCTCGGGCGGCCGTCCGACCAGCGCGGCGGCGGCGAACTTCCGGGCCGAGCATGCCGTATTTCTGTTACGGCGCTGACGACAATATCGTATCCATTTCGGAACTTTATCTGGATCAAGCTTGTTGTGCGGGAAAGTGACGGGATTTTGACATGAGCCGAACCGCGCTGATCGTGGAAGACGAGATATTCGTGGCTCTTGATCTGGAGCGCATCCTGACCGACGCCGGTTACCAAGTGGCCGGCATAGCGGCAGATAGCCGCACCGCCATGGAGACCGCACCCGGCTGCGCCTTCGCCTTTGTCGACGTGAACCTGCGCGACGGCGCGACCGGCCCCGAGATCGCGCGCCGGATCGCCGCCGATTACGGGGTGAAGGTGGTCTTCGTCACCGCCAACCCTTCGCAGATCGATGCCGGTGTCGAGGCGCTAGGCTATATCCGCAAGCCGTTCAGCGAGCGCGCGATCCTGGCGGCGGCGGCCATGGCGACCGGCGGGCAGGCCGAGGCGCGGGAGGAGGTCATCCCGCTGGGGATGGTCGGCTGACCAGGCCGGTCTGACGATCAGGGGGCTGCCGCGACCAGGGTCCGGCAGCCCTTTTGCCGTCAACGGCAGGGCCCCGTCCCCTACGGGCGGCGAAAGGAGGCCAGCGGCACCCGGATCGTGACGACCAGCCCGGTCGGGTTCCAGTCCCGCTCGACCTCGCCGCCCAACTGGCGCACCGCCGATAGCTCGACCAGCTGCGATCCGAAGCCCGCATGGACCGGCGCGGCCTCCAGCACCGGGCCGTCGCGCTCGATCCAGCAGAGTTGCACCATGTCCCCCTGCCGCTGAACCTCAAGGTCGACCATGCCCGCCATCACCGACAGCGCGCCATATTTGGCGGCGTTGGTCGCCAGTTCGTGGAACAGCAGCGCCAGCGGCGTCGCCGACCGGTCGTCGACCAGCACGTCGTCGCCCGACACGCGGATGCGCGTCTCGCTCCGGCCGCGATAGGGCTCGAACAGATCGTCCAGCAGGCCGTGGAGCGAATCCTGCCGCGACCGGGGGCGCGACTGTTCGCTGTGCGGCCGGACGAAGTCGTGCGCGCGGCCCAATGCCGTGATCCGGTCGCGCAGGTCGCTGGCGATGCCCGCAAAGCCCGGATGGCTGCGCGCGGCGAAACCGATCAGGCCGGAGATCACCGCGAAGATGTTCTTGATCCGGTGGCTGAGTTCCTGGCTGACGATCTCGCGTTCCTCGAGCGCCAGCTTCTGTTCGTGAATATCGGTGCAGGTGCCGAACCAGCGGGTGATCTGCCCCTGGGCGTCGCGGATCGGCAGCGCGCGACCCAGCACCCAGCGATAGGTACCGTCCCGGTGCCGGAGCCGATATTCGATCTGATAGGGCTCGCCCGTGGCCAGGCTGTGCTGCCACCGCGCCCGCGCCCGGTCCTGATCCTCGGGATGGAACACGCCGCTCCATGCCGCGCCATCGGTCGATCCGTCGGGCATGCCGGTGAAGTCGTACCAGCGGGCATTGTAATAATCGTGATAGCCGTCGGGCAGGGTCGACCACACCATTTGCGGCATGGTGTCGGCCAGGGTGCGGAAGCGCCGCTCGCTGTCGGCGATGCGCGCGTCCGATTCCTCGACCGTCTGGAGATGTTCGCGCTGCGCCCGGCGATCCTGCAACCGGCCCATCACGGCGGTCGCCAGTATTTCCAGCCCGCGCCGCTGAAAATCGGTCAGGCCCTGCGGACGCGGCTCGGGCGAGATGACGCAGATCGCGCCCAGCGGCACGCCTTCGTGCGACAGCAGCCGCGCACCGGCATAGAAACGGATATGGGGGGCGCCGACCACCAGCGAGAAACCGGCGAACCGCGCATCCTCGCGCGCGTCGGGGACCACCGTCACCGGATCGGCGGCCATCATCGCCTGGGCGCAAAAGGACGTGTCGCGGCCCGTTTGCGGCTGGTCGAAGCCGACCGCCGCCAGAAACTGCTGGTGGTCGGCTTCCACCAGGCTGACCAGCGCCACGGGGGTATCGCACAGCTCGGCGGCGAAGGCGGCCAGATCGTCCAGCCCGCCGCTTTCGCGATAGCCGGCGAGGTCATAGGCCCCGATCACTTCGGTGCGCTGCGTCTCCGTACAGGCCAGGGGATGGAGCATTCGGGTCTCGCCATCCTCCTGGGCCGTGAACGCGCTGGTCCTAAACTCCTGTTCGTCCATCCCTCGCACCGTGGCTCATGGACGCGGCCGATCAGAACGGCACGTCGTCATCCAGATCGTCGGCAAAGCCGCCGCCCTGTCCGAACCCACCACGATTGCCGCCGTTCCCGCCGCCCTGATTGCCCGAGCCGCCGCCGCGCGCACCGCCGCCATAGCCGCCGCCCGACGAACCACCGCCAAAGCCGCTCGACCCGCCACCGAAGTCGCCGCCGCCGAAATCATCGCCACCGCCGAAGTCGCTGCCGCCACGGCCGCCGCCGCCGCCCTGACCGCCGCCGGGGCCGTCGAGCATGGTCAGCACCGAGTTGAAGCCCTGCAGCGTCACCTCGGTCGAGTAACGGTCGTTCCCCTGCTGGTCCTGCCACTTGCGGGTGGTCAGAGCGCCTTCGATATAGACCTTGGAACCCTTGCGCAGAAAACGCTCGGCGACGTTGGCGAGGCCCTCGTTGAAGATCTTGACCGTGTGCCACTCGGTCTTTTCCTTGCGCTCGCCGCTGTTGCGGTCCTTCCACGATTCGGACGTGGCGATGCGCAGTTCGACCACCTTGCCGCCATTCTGGAAGGAGCGGCTCTCGGGATCGCGTCCCAGATTGCCGACGAGAATCACCTTGTTGACGCTGCCCGCCATGTATTCAGTCCCGTGCTTGGTTCAGAGGCCGGCGAAAACGGCCAGCCAATATGTGATGCCCGCCATGACATATGCGGTCACGAAAAGGTACCCCACCATGAAGGCGGGCCATTTCCAGCCATTGGTTTCGCGCCGCGTCACCGCGATGGTCGAGATGCACTGGGGGGCGAAGACGAACCACATCAGGAAGGCGAGCGCGGTGGGCAGCGACCAGTTGCGCTTCAGCTTCTCGGTCATCGCCTTCTGCCCGCCCTCATGCTCGGTATCATCGATGGCATAGACGGTGCCGATGGCGGCCACCGCCACCTCGCGCGCCGCCATGGCGGGGACAAGGGCCAGCGCGATGTCGCGGTTGAAGCCGATCGGGCGCACCGCCACCTCGATGCCGTTGGCGATGCGGCCCGCGATCGAATAGTCGACCGGCGAGATGCCTGACCCCTCGGGCGGCTTGGGGAAGGAGAGCAGCGCCCACAGGATCACCGTGGTCAGCGCGATGGTGGTGCCCGCCCGCTTCAGGAAGATCAGCGCGCGGCTCCACAGCCCCAGCAGCACGTCGCGGATATGCGGCCACTGATATTTGGGCATCTCCATCATGAAGCCCGAGGACGCGCCCTTGGTGACGGTGCGGCGCAGCAGCAGCGCGGCGACGAACGCGCCGACGATGCCCATCAGATACAGGCCCAGCAGCACCAGCCCCTGTAGCCCGACAAAGGGCAGGACCTGCCGGTCCGGGATGAACGCGCCGATGATGATGGTATAGACCGGCAGCCGCGCCGAACAGGTCATCAGCGGCGCGATCAGGATGGTGGTCAGCCGGTCCTTCTCGTCATCGATCGTCCGCGTCGCCATGATGCCCGGCACCGCACAGGCGAAGGAGGACAGCAGCGGGATGAAGGCACGGCCCGACAGGCCGACCTGTGCCATCAGCCGGTCCATCAGGAAGGCGGCGCGGACCATATAGCCGCTCGCCTCCAGCACCAGGATGAACAGGAACAGGATCAGAATCTGCGGCAGGAAGACGATGACCGCGCCGACACCGGCGATCAGGCCGTCGGTGATGAGGCTGCGCAACCAGCCTTCCGGCAAGGCGGCACCGACCTGTGCCTCCAGCCAGACAAAGCCCTGTTCGATCCAGCCGATCGGAGCCTCTGACCAGGCGAAGACCGCCTGGAACATGATGAAGAGCAGGCCGACCAGCAGGACGGGGCCGAAGATCGGATGCAGCGCGACCGAGTCGAGCATGTGCGTCCAGCGACGGGTCGGCGTCTCCGCGACGGTCGCGGCTGCGGCGATCTGGCGGGCGCGGCGTTGCAGCGTGACGATGTCGTCGATCCGGTCGGGGGCGGCGACGGCGTGCGCGCGTTCCTGCGTTACCAGCCGGTCGATCTCGGCCTTCAGCGTATCGAGCCCACGGCGGCGCACCGCCACGGTCGGGATCACCGTCACGCCCAGCTCGCGCGCCAGTATGTCGGCATCCAGCGTCAGGCCGTCGCGCTCGGCCAGATCGACCATGTTGAGCGCGACCACCACCGGCAGGCCCAGCGCGATCAGCTGCAATGCGAAGCGCAGGTGATTGTCGAGATTGGCGGCATCGACCACCACGACCAGCGCGTCGGGACGCCGCTCGCCCGCCTGCGACCCCATCACGACGTTGCGCGTGACCTGTTCGTCCAGGCTGCCGGGGTCCAGGCTATAGGCGCCGGGCAGGTCGACCAGTTCGACCGGGCGGCCATCGTCCAGGACGAGGCGGCCCGAATGCCGCTCGACGGTGACGCCGGGATAATTGCCGACCTTTTGCCGCGCGCCGGTGAGCGCGTTGAACAAGGCGCTTTTGCCGGCATTGGGATTGCCGACGAGCGCGACCAGCGGTGCGGCGTTCATCAGATCAGGCGAACCTCAAAAATTCAGGCGCCGGTCGCGACACGGATCGAGGCGGCGACCCGGCGACGCAGCGCCACCGTCATCCGGCCGATCCGGCAGGCGATGGGACCACCGCCCAGCGAGGCGCGGTGCAGCACCTCGACCCCCACGCCCTCGTCAAAGCCCAGTTCGCGCAGGCGGCGCGCCTCGGGCAGCGCCAGCTGGGTCCAGTCGATCGCGGCCACGGTCGCCGGTTGCCGCCGGGGAAGGGTTTCGAGACTGCTGAGCATCGCCATGGACGATACATAACCGCCATGCGATTGATTATCAATTACCCGTTGATGAAATGGGTGTTTGGTTGGGGGGCAGGCTTGAGGCGGGGTTCGGGGCGTGCACTTCGACTTCGCTCAGTGTGAACGGAGGTTTGGAAGCTTGGCACCCCCCACCTCCGTTCAGCCTGAGCGAAGTCGAAGGCCAAGGGAATCCCCCCCCCACCCATCACACCGCCGGATAGCGCAACCGCCCGATAAAGCGCGACAGGCTGGGCATATTCTCGCCCCGCTTGGCGACGCCCGCCTTCCATTTCTCGAACCGCATGATCCCCTCGATCCGGCGGGCCAGGAAGGCGCGGGTGTCGGCATGACCCTCGCTATCGTCGTTCAGGAACACCGCGATGGTCGATCCATAGACCGCGAACAGCGTCGCGCGCTTGGTGTAGTGGTTATAGTCGGTGGCGGTGTCGCCCGCCTGCGCCCAGATGGCATCCACCGTCCGCCAGCCGAGTCGCGCCCCGCTCGCGGCGTTTTGCGGCATGGCGAGGATCGTCAGCGCGCGGCGCAGCGCCTCGCGATTCGGGGCGACCGCCGCCAGCCGCGCCTCGACCAGCGCGGTGATGCGCTGGCGGATCTTCATCGCGGCGGCCTGTTCGGCAGGGACGGCCGCGACCATCGCCTGGTCGATCCGGGCGAACCAGGCGTCGACCATCGCGACCGCGCCGTCCTTGAAAGCGAGTCGCGCGATGTCGCGGTCGATACCTGCCGCATCCGCCGCCATGTCGCGCGCCTCGTCGCCCCATCCGTCGAACGCGGCATTGGACGCGATGCCCTCCGCCAGAGCGACGCGCACCTCGTCGAGAGTCAGGTCCTGAACATCGGTCATGGCAGCCTCGGTCATATGCGTTTCCCGTCGTTCCTATCGTCCGGCCGGGCCACCGCCCTGGCCGATCCACGCCGCACCAATACCAGAGCGGCCGCCACCATCGCCACACCCGCCAGATCGGGCAGCGCCAGCGTCTCGCCATAGACGATCCAGCCGATCGCCGTCGCCACCATCGGCTGGACCAACAGCGCCAGGCCGACGACCAGCGGGCTCAGCAGCCCCAGCGCATAGATCATCAACCCCTGGCCGATGATCTGGCTCCCCAGCGCCAGCAGGATCAGCGGGCTCCAATGATCGGGCCATACCCGCTCGCCCAGCAGGACCGCGAAGACGAACAGCGGCACGATGCTGGCCATGGTCGACCAGGCGAGCGCGGGCATCGGCGGCATCGCGACCCGCACCCGCGACATCAGGATGAAATAGACCGCATAGAGCACCCCCGCGAGCACGCACAGCAGATCGCCGACCAGATGGCGCGGATCGACCTGATAGCTGCGCCCCATCAGCAATCCCGCCCCCGCCGCCGCCAGGATCAGCGCGATCCCCTGGCTCCGCGACGGCCAGGCGCGCGCGACCAGAAAGCCATAGAGCGGGAAGATGAAGGTCGCCGAATTGCCGAACAGCGTGGCGTTGGCCATCGTCGTCTGGCGGATGCCGATATGCCAGGCGCCCAGATCGCCCGCAAAGGCGATGCCGCCGATCAGCAACAGCCCCCAAAGCCCCGCCTGCGCCTTGCCCGGCATACGGGGGCGGGCAGGGCCGATCAGCGCGACCAGCGCCAGCACCGGCGCGGCCAGGGTGATGCGCCAGAAGGCGGAGGCGACCGGCCCGGTATCGGCCATCCGCACCAGCAGCGGGCCGAAGGCGAGCGCGACATTGGCCAGGATGACGGCGGCGAAGGCCAGCGGCGCGGGCGCATTGGTTCCGGACCGGTCCGACAGACGATCGCTTTCAGTCTGTTCACTTTTTCTTGCGGGGGCGGACACGGGCATGGGCTCCCTTAACGCCCTATCTGCGTTGCGTCAGGCCGGAAAGGCCGCAGAAGGATTGCATTTTGATGCCAACGCTGTTCGATCCCATCGATCTCGGGGCGATCCACGCCCCCAACCGTATCCTGATGGCGCCGCTCACCCGCGCCCGTGCCACCCGCCAGGCGGTGCCGACGCCGATCATGGCGCAATATTACGCCCAGCGCGCGAGCGCGGGCCTCATCATCTCCGAAGCGACCGGCATCAGCCGCGAAGGCCTGGGCTGGCCCTATGCGCCGGGCCTGTGGACCGACGAGCAGGTTGCGGCCTGGAAGCCGGTGACCGAGGCGGTGCACAAGGCGGGCGGCCGGATCGTCGCGCAGCTCTGGCATATGGGCCGCCAAGTGCACAGCTCGGTGACGGGGATGCAGCCGGTGTCGTCCTCCGCGACCCGGACCGAGGGGCAGGCGCATACCTTCGAGGGCAAGCAGGATTTCGAGACCGCACGGCCGCTCGAACTGTCCGAGATTCCGCGTCTGCTCGAGGATTATGAACATGCGACCCGCAACGCGCTGGCCGCCGGGTTCGACGGGGTGCAGATCCATGCCGCCAACGGCTATCTGATCGACGAATTCCTGCGCGACGGTGCGAACCATCGCGAGGACGAATATGGCGGCAGTCCGGAGAACCGCATCCGCCTGCTCCGCGAGATCACCGAGCGGGTGATCGCGGTCGCGGGCAAGGAGCGCGTCGGCGTCCGCCTGTCGCCCAATGGCGACAGCCAGGGCGTGGACGACAGCGATCCGGCCTCGGTCTTCGTGCCTGCGGCGAAAATGCTGTCGGACCTCGGCATCGCCTTCCTCGAACTGCGTGAGATCGGCCCGGACGGTACCTATGGCAGCACCGACGTGCCCAAGCTGTCGCCGCAGATCCGCCAGGCGTTCCAGGGTCCGCTGATCCTCAACAGCGACTTCGACAGCCGGGAAAAGGCGCAAGCCGCGCTCGATTCGGGTGTGGCGGACGGGATCGCGTTCGGCCGCACCTTCCTGGCCAATCCCGACCTGCCCGAGAGGCTGCGCACCGATGCGCCGCTGAACGAGAGCGACATGAAGACCTGGTACAGCCAGGGGCCGGAGGGGTATATCGATTACCCCACGCTCGAAGAGACCGCACGGGCGGCGTGATGGACGAGGGCGGGGGGGCAATCCTCCCGCCCCCGCAGCATCTCAACTGACCTATATTCCCTGCTTCGCTCAGCGCGAACGGGGATGGGGGTTATTCGGCGCTATCCAGCCCGTCGAGAAAGGCGGTCACCTGATCGCGCACCGTCTCGCGGGTCTTGGGATTGAACAGCAGCAGCGGTGCTCCCCAGACGATGGGGATGGCGAATGCCAGTACCACCCAGATGACCATCATCGCCACCAACCCGGCCCCGGCATAGCGCAGCTTCCGCATCGCGCCTGAATCCAGCGTCAGCGTGCGCGGCCCCCTGGCGTCGTAGAAGCTGTCGGTCGCCCAGCTTCCCCCGCCGTCGAAGCGCAACTTCTGCGGCAGCCGGAAGCGCGGTTTTCCTGCTATGGTGGCCGGACGTGGCGTTCCGGTCCTGCGCACCGGCTTGCCGCCTTGCGTGTCGATCACCTCCAGCCGCCGGCCCCGCTCGACGACGCGAAAGCGGGTGGGCGGCATGTCGGTCATGCGGTGGCCGTACCCCGCCGGGCGCGCCACTGGTCGGCGCTCTGGCCCCAGGCGTCCACCCGGAAACTCTCCAGCGGTGCGGGCAGCCGGACCGGCCCCTCATTCACCGCGCCCAGTCGCTGCGCCAACCGAATCGAGCCCATATTCTCCGGGTCGATGGTGTGGATCACATGGTCCCAGCCCAGCACATCGACCGCATAGTCGATCGCCGCGACCGCCGCCTCATGGGCATAGCCGCGCCCGGCGAATTCCCGCGCCACGCCCCAGGCCACTTCGCGCCCCGGCCAGCCCTCGGGCTGCCATGGCCCGATCCGCCCGACCCAGCGGCCGGTGTCGCGCTCGATCACCGAGAACATCGCAAAGCCGCGCACGCTCCACGCGCCGACCATGGTGCACAGGCTTCGCCACGCCGCGCCGCGCGCCTGAACGCCGCCCAGGAAGCGCATCGTGTCCTCCTCGGCATGAAAGGCCGCCCAGGCCTCGAAATCCTCCGCCGAAGGGACCCGGAGGATCAGCCGTTCGGTGTGGAGGACGGGGGATGTCACCCGAATCGGCCTTTGAGCGCCAGCATGGCGAGTGCCGCCTTGGCCGCCTCGCCGCCCTTGTTCTTCTCGTCCGGCTTGGCGCGGGTCAGCGCCTGCGCCTCGTTCTCGGTGGTGATGATGCCGTTGCCGATCGGCAGGCCATCCATGGTCAGCGCCATCAGCCCGCGCGCGCTCTCGTTCGAAACGATCTCGAAATGATAGGTCTCGCCGCGGATCACCACGCCGATCGCGACGAAGGCGTCGTAGCGGCCCGTGTCCGCCGCCATCGCCACCGCGCCGGGAATCTCCAGCGCGCCGGGGACGGTGATCGTCTCATGGCTGTGGCCCGCCTCCTTGATCGCGGCGCGTGCGCCCGACAGGAGCAGGTCGTTCAGATGCTCGTAGAAGCGTGCCTCGACGATCAACACATGCGCCATCAGGCGTCTCCCTCAAAATTTGCGATGCGACGTTCGCCGACGATCGACAGGCCATAGCCGTCGAGCCCGATCAGCGTGTGATGGGTGTTGGTCAGCAGCACCATGTCCTGCACGCCCATTTCGGCCAGGATCATCGCGCCGACGCCGTAATCGCGCAGTTCCTCCATGTCGATCTGCACCTCCTCACCGGCTTTCAGGCGGACGGCGGTGGTGAAGGCGTCGGTGCGCGGGCGGTTGATGACGACGATCACGCCCGAGCCTTCCTCGGCGATCATCCGCATCGACTTGGCGAGCAGCGCGCCGCGCGATCCCGCCTCGCCGAACACATCGGCGAAGGGCGACAGCGCGTGCATCCGCACCAGCACAGGTTGGGCGGTGTCGAGCTTGCCCTTGACCAGCGCCACCTGCTCGGTGCCCGTCGCCTTGTTGCGATAGGCGCGCGCGGTCCAGGTGCCGCCCCATTCGCTCTCGAAGGTGGCCTCGGACTGCAACTCGACCAGATGGTCGTAGCGGCGGCGATAGGCGATCAGGTCGCGGATCGTGCCGATCTTCAGGTTATGGAGCTGCGCGAAGGAGACGAGGTCGTCCATCCGCGCCATCGTCCCGTCCTCGTTCATGATCTCGCAGATCACGCCCGAGGGGTTCAGCCCGGCGAGGCGCGCGACATCGACCGCCGCCTCGGTATGGCCGGCGCGCACCAGCACGCCGCCGTCGCGCGCGACCAGCGGGAAGACATGGCCCGGCGTCACCAGCGACTCAGGGCCTTGGCTGGCGTCGATCGCCACCGCGATGGTTCGCGCGCGGTCGGCGGCGGAGATGCCGGTGGTCACGCCTTCCTTCGCCTCGATCGAGATGGTGAAGGCGGTTTCGTGCCGCGTCCCGTTCTTCGGGCTCATCAGCGGCAGGCCGAGCGTGTCGACCCGCTCGCGCGTCATGGCCAGGCAGATCAGCCCGCGCCCGTGCCGCGCCATGAAGTTGACCTTTTCGGGCGTCGCCATCTGCGCGGGGATGACCAGGTCGCCTTCATTCTCCCGGTCCTCGTCATCGACCAGGATGAACATGCGGCCGTTGCGCGCCTCGTCGATGATCTCTTCGGGGCTAGAGAGGAACCCACGCCGCAGACCGGCCAAGGCGTCGGGATCAGCGGCCACGATAATGCTCCATGCGCTGCAGGTAACGGGCGAGCACGTCGATCTCGATATTGACGCGCTGGCCCTCGGCGATGCCGCCCAGGGTGGTGACGGCGGCGGTGTGCGGGATGATGTTCAGGCCGATGACCGTGCCGTCGGAGCCGTCCTCGACGCTGTTGACGGTCAGCGAGACGCCGTCGACCGTCACCGACCCCTTGGTCGCCATGAAGGGGGCGAGGTCGGTGGGCACGGTCACGAAGACGCGGTGCGATCCGCCTTCCTCCGCCACCGATACCACGGTGCCCACGCCGTCGACATGGCCGGTGACGATATGGCCGCCCAGCTCGTCGCCCAGCTTCATCGCGCGTTCCAGGTTCAGCCGCCGGCCGCGCGTCCACTGGTCGGCGGTGCGCCCGATCGTCTCGGCCGAGACGTCGACCGCGAACCAGTCGGGGCCCTTCTCGACCACGGTCAGGCAGACGCCCGAACAGGCGATCGACGCGCCCAGGTCGATGGTCGCCGTATCATAGGCGGTGGCGATGACGACTCGCGTGTCGCCGCGCGCCTCGACGGCGGTGACGGAGCCGATGTCGGTGACGATCCCGGTAAACATATCAGCCGCGCTCGTAGACCTCCAACCGGTCGCTGCCAAGCATCCGCGAGTCTGCCATGCGCCAGCGGCCATGCGCGTCGGCCAGCCGGCCCAGTCCGATCGCGCCGATCGCCGCGCGGCCCTCGCCGATCAGGATCGGTGCGCGGTACAGGAGCAGCCGGTCGACCAGATCGGCGGCGAGGAAGGCGGATGCGGTCTGCGCGCCCCCCTCGACCATCAGCCGGTCGACACCCGCCAGATCGGCGATGGCATGGGGGGAGGCAATGGTCTCCCAGCCCGGCGCGGGCGTGCGCGACAACAGGATGCGGCGCGGGCTGCGCGGCTCGAGGCCGGGCAGGCGGACGTCGAGCCGGGGCGAATCGGCCTCCAGCGTGCCGCGCCCGACCAGGATCGCCTCGTGGCGGCTGCGCTCCATATGGGTATGCGCGCGCGCCTGCGGCCCGGTGATCCAGCGGCTCTCGCCATCGGGCCGGGCGATCCGGCCGTCGAGCGAGGTGGCGAGCTTGAGCGTGACGAAGGGGCGGCGTTTCGCGCGGCGGGTCAGGAAGCCCGCGATCATGCCCCGCGCCTCCGCCTCGCGCACGCCCGTCGTGACGGTGATTCCGGCGGCGCGGGCGCGGGCAAAGCCGATGCCGTCGGTGCGCGGATCGGGATCGCCCATCGCCGCCACGATCCGCGCGACTCCGGCGACGATCAGCAGGTCGGTGCAGGCGGGGCCACGGGTCGAGACATGCGCGCAAGGCTCCAGCGTGACATAGGCCGTCGCGCCGCGTGCGGCCGCGCCCGCCTGTGCCAGCGCCATCGCCTCGGCATGGGGGCGGCCGCCCGGCTGGGTCCAGCCGCGCCCGACGACCCGCCCGTCGCGAACCAGCACGCAGCCGACATTGGGATTGGGCGCGGTCCGTCCGACACCGCGATCCGCCAGTGCCAGCGCCGCCCCCATCCAGCGATGATCGGTCAGATGCCCCACTTGTTCAGCGCGTCGTCGACCTTCTTGAACTCGGCCTGGCGCTGATCCCTGGCGGCCTTTTCCTCGGCGATCCGCTGTTTCTTCTTCACATAGTCGATCTTCTGCTGCGCCTTGATCTGCACATCGGTGCGGTCGGCGGGCCATTGTTCGACATAGATGATGTCGGGCTTGTACGGCACCGGGACATAATCGTCGCGCGCAAAGGCATAGATGAAGAAGCCGGTGATGCCGACCGCGATCATCAGGAAGACGAGTTCATAGGGATGCCGTTGCGACAGGAACAGGCGCAGGTCGCGAATGGCGCGGACGGGCGAGAAGCGGCCGAAGAACGACATGCGGGGGAAGATAGGCGTTGCGGGCCTGGGACGCCAGTGGGGACGGGTTGGTCTCGGTGAGACCCCTTTACCCTCCCCCATCCCCTCCCGCTTGCGGGAGGGGTGTGCCAAGGACGGCGTTCGCGGATTGGCCGCGCCGTCTGATCTTGCCGCTCCCCTCCCGCAGGCGGGAGGGGGTGGGGGAGGGAAGGCCCCAGGCCATGCCGCCTCGAACAGCACGAAAAAAGGGCGGCCACCGCAGCGACCGCCCCCTTCCATTCCGCAAAGGAAACCGCAGCGTTTACGCGACGGTCTTCATCTTCTCGGCGGCGACCGCGAAGCGGTTGCTCAGCGGCTGGGCGATCTCGCCGGCCAGCTTGATCATGTGCTCGGTCGAGCGCGAGGTCTCGGCGACCAGCGAGTCGAAGGACGAACGGGCGAAGTCCGACTGGAGCTTCATGAACTCGGTCGGCGACTTGACCGACGACAGCGTCTGCAGCGTCTGGGTCGCGGTCTCGAACGCGCGCTTGGCATAGTCGGCCGCGCCCTGGCCCAGCGTCTCGGCGCCCTTGGCGGCGATCTTCGACGATTCGACGACCGCTTCCAGATTGCCCTTGTTGAAGGCGACCATGTCCTCGAACAGCTTGGCGCTCTTCTCCACGGTGGCCTGGGTGCGGGCCTGGGCGTCGCCGAACATCGCCTGGGTCTTGGCAGTCGCGTTTTCGATGGTGCTCGTGGCGTCCATGATGATTTCCTTGGGCTTTGAGTCCGCCGAAACCGCGGCGGTCGGGGAAGAAACAGAAGCGGTCGGCGCGGCGTCGGGCGCGGGCTCCGCCGGGGCGGGCGCGGGCGCTTCGGCCGGAGCCTCGGGGGCGACCGCCGTAGGAGCCGGTTCGGGCGTCACCGGAACGGGCTTGGGCGCTTGGGCGACCGTCGGAGCCTTGGGTGCCCGAACCGCGACCTTGGGGGCGGCGACCACCGGCTTGGCGGCGGGGGCGTCGATGGCGGTGTCGGAGGGAAGGCCGGGCAGTGTCTTGGCCGCGACCGGCTTGGCCGTGCGACGCGGCTTTGCCGCCGCCTTGGCGGCGGGAACGGTCGGCTTGCTCTTATCCAACACCACTCTCCCGATTTGCTGCGCTGCACAATAATGGTTTCGGTCGAAGTTATCAACAGCCTTTGTGCAGTGCAGCAATCGATTTTAGCGCTGTCGGACGTAGCGTCCCGGTGCGTCGTCCAGCGCGGGCAGGGGGCCTTGGCCGGGTATGCGCGCGCCGGTCGCATCGACCGTCGCCGAGTCGCGCTCGCGCAGCCATCCGGCCCAGTCCGGCCACCAGCTGCCCTTGGTTTCGCGGGCCCCCGCGACGAACTCGGCGAGCGTCGCGGCGGGCTGGTCGTTGGTCCAATATTGATATTTGCCCGCCGCCGGCGGGTTGACCACCCCCGCGATATGCCCCGACCCGGCGAGCACGAAGCGCAAGGGGCCGGTAAAGGCGTCGGTGATCTTCCACACGCTTTCGGGCGGGGCGATATGGTCTTCGCGCCCCGCCTGGACATAAGCGGGGGTCGTGACCCGGCTCAGGTCGAGCGGCACGCCCGCCACCGCCATCGCGCCGGGCTTCACCAGCAGATTGTCGCGGTACAGGTCGGTCAGATAGCTCAGATGCCATTTGGCGGGCAGGTTGGTGACGTCGCCATTCCAGTGGAGCAGGTCGAACGGCACATAATCGCGCCCCAGCAGATAGTTGTTGGTGACGTAGTTCCAGATCAGGTCGCGCCCGCGCAGCAGGTTGAACGTCATCGCCAGATAGCGCCCGTCCAGATACCCCTCGGGCGACAGCGTGCCGATCAGCTTCAACTGCTCGTCATCGACGAAGTGGAGCAGCTCGCCCGCCTTGGAAAAATCCACCTGCGCGGTGAAGAAGGTGGCGCTGGCGACCTTCTCCGCCTGCCCCTGCGCGGCGAGCCAGGCGAGCGTCGCGGCCAGCGTCGTGCCCGCCACGCAATAGCCGACCGTGTGGACCGACTCGACCGACAGCAGATCGCGCACCGTGTCGACCGCCTCGACCTGCGCGGTGACGTAATCGTCCCAGATCACGTCCTTCATCGTCGCATCGGCCGATTTCCACGACACCATGAAGACGCTGAACCCCTGGTCGACCAGCCATTTGATCAGACTCTTCTCGGGCGCGAGGTCGAGGATGTAGAAGCGGTTGATCCAGGGGGGAAAGATCAGGATCGGCACCGCCGCCACCCGGTCGGTGGTGGGCGTGTACTGGATCAGTTCGTAAAGCGGGGTCCTCTTCACCACCTTGCCCGGCGTCGCGGCGAGATTGCGCCCGACCTCGAACGCCCGCGCGTCGCTATGGGTCAGCTGGCCGCGCCCCAGGTCGGCAAGCATGTTCTGCAGACCTTTCAGCAGATTCTCGCCGCGCGTCTCGACGATCTTGTCGAGCACCTCCGGATTGGTCGCGGGAAAGTTGGTCGGGCTCATCGCGTCGATGAACCCTTGCGCGGCAAAGCGGATCTGCTCCTTCTGCTTCGGGTCCACGCCCTCAATCGCATCGACGCCGCGCAGCATATGGTCGGAGATGACCTGATAGCTTTGCCGGATCCAGTCGAAGAGCGGCGATTGCCACTGCTCGGCCTTGAACCGGCGATCCGGCTTGGGGGCGACGCTCGGCTCGGCGGCGGGGTCGACGAATCGCTGCCACAGCTTCATCGAATCGGACCAGAAGTCGCGCACCCGGTCGATCGTCGCGGGGTCGTTGAAGCCCGGCACCACCGGCACCCCCTGCGGCGGGGGCGAGAGGGCTGCCTCCATCATCATCTGCTGCGCGCGGCCCATCACCCAGGTCCAGTGCTGCAACTCTTCCAATGTGGGCAGGGTGGGGGCTGTCGCGGGGCGGGCCGTCATCGCATCCTCTTGTTCGTCATGCGCCCTATTGGCGTCAGGATATTGCGCCATCATGTCGGGTCGCGTCGGGAAACGAAAGACGCTAAGGTCTGGGTCCCAAATCGTTACACAGAGGGACCCATGTCCGAAGAGTTCTACCGCATCAAGCGCCTGCCGCCCTATGTCATCGCCGAAGTCAACGCGATGCGGGCCGCGGCGCGCGCGGGCGGCGAGGACATTATCGACCTGGGCATGGGCAATCCCGACCTGCCGCCGCCCGACCATGTCCTCGACAAGCTGGTCGAGGTGGCCAAGAAGCCCGACGCGCACGGCTATTCCCAGTCCAAGGGGATTCCCGGCCTGCGCCGCGCCCAGGCCAATTATTATGGCCGCCGCTTCGGCGTCGATCTCGATCCCGAAACCGAGGTGGTCGTCACCATGGGCTCGAAGGAAGGCCTCGCGTCGCTCGCCACCGCGATCACCGCACCGGGCGACGTGATCCTGGCGCCCAATCCCTCCTATCCGATCCACACCTTCGGCTTCATCATTGCGGGCGCGACGATCCGCGCGGTGCCGACGACGCCCGACGAAGCCTATTTCGAGAGCCTCGAGCGGGCGATGCACTTCACCGTGCCGCGCCCCTCGGTGCTGGTCGTGAACTACCCGTCCAACCCGACCGCCGAGACAGTCGACCTGGCCTTTTACGAGCGGCTGGTCGCCTTTGCGAAGAAGCATGAGCTGTGGGTGCTGAGCGACCTCGCCTATTCCGAGCTTTATTATGACGGGAACCCGACGCCCTCGATCCTGCAGGTGAAGGGCGGCAAGGACGTCGCGGTCGAGTTCACCTCGCTGTCCAAGACCTATTCGATGGCGGGCTGGCGAATCGGTTTCGCGGTCGGCAACCGCAAGCTGATCGCGGCGATGACGCGGGTGAAGTCGTACCTCGATTACGGCGCCTTCACCCCGATCCAGGCGGCCGCCTGCGCTGCGCTCAACGGGCCGCAGGATATTGTCGAGAAGAACCGCCAGCTCTATCACAAGCGCCGCGACGTGATGGTCGAGAGCTTCGGCCGCGCGGGCTGGGACATTCCTTCTCCCCGCGCCTCGATGTTCGCCTGGGCCCCGCTGCCCCCGGCGCTCGCGCATCTGGGCAGCCTGGAATTTTCCAAGCAGCTGCTGACCGAGGCCAAGGTCGCGGTCGCGCCGGGCGTCGGTTATGGCGAGAATGGCGAGGGCTTCGTGCGCATCGCCATGGTCGAGAACGAGCAGCGGCTTCGCCAGGCGGCGCGCAACATCAAGCGCTATCTGCAATCCATGGGCGTCAACACGCCGGGTTCGGCCAAGGCGGTGTGATGCCTGGCGGCGGCGGGTCGATCAGCCCGCCGCCGCCATCCGCCGGCATTCGGGCTGGCGGGCAGGCTGGCGGGCGCGCTTGACGGCGTACATGGCGCGGTCCGCTTCGGCCATCAGCCGGTCCAGGTCGCGGTCGACCAGCCCTGCGACCACCCCGATGCTGAGCGAGGGGTAGAGCGGCCCGTCGACCGTCGCCGCCACCGCCCGGTCGAACCGGGCCGACAGCCGCGCGGCGACGGATTGCGCCGCCGCCTGCGGCGCCCCCGGCAGGATACAGGCGAACTCGTCCCCGCCGAGCCGGATCACCATGCCCCGCTCGCCCAGTTCGCGCTGCGCCAGATCGGCGAGCAGGCGCAGCACCGCGTCGCCCGTGGCATGCCCCTGTCCGTCGTTGAGCGCCTTGAAATGATCGATGTCGATCAGCGCCAGCGCGCAGGGGCCCTGCAACCCCGCTTCGATCCGGCCCAATGCGAACCGGTTGCGCGCGCCGGTCAGGCTGTCGCGGCTGGCCTGCTCGCGCAACAGGGCCTGGGTCCGTTCCGACTCCATCAGCAGCAGCGAGAAATGGGTCAGCGTCAGCAGGATCAGCCCGACGCCGATCATCCATTCCTCGACCAGCTCGCCCTCAATCGACCAGGACGGCACGATCAGCGTGACCATCAACGTGCCCGCGCGCAGCAGGAAGACCGGCGCGACCGCGGCGAACAGGGCGGCCATGATCCATCCGGTCCGCAACCGCTCGCGCCGCGCGATGCCGATCGCCAGCGCCATGATCCCCAGATAGCTCAGGCCGCGCGTCAGCCCGAGCGTGACGAAGGTCCAGCGGAATTCCTGGGCATCGCCGATCGTCAGCGCCACCGCGCCCAGCATCAGCGCGGCGAGTATCGCGACCAGCAGGCGGGGTACGGCGCGTTCGCCGAACACCGCGACGCTGTGCAGGCTCAGGCACAGGCCGATCATCATCACGATGTTGAGAAGCCGCTCGCAGAACGCGGTATTGCCGTTGCCGATCGCCAGGATCAGCACGTTGGACACCCCGATCAGCAGCTTGCCGCTGCCCCAGTACAGCGTCCATTTGCGGCGTTCGGACCCGGTGACGCCGGGAATCAGATGGATCGCCCCGGACAGCAGATTGCTGAACGCCCCCACGACCTGCAGACTGGCGATATCGAGCGCGAGCATTCCCATCTCATGGCTGGCGCGATCGACATGTCGGGCCGTTGCGACCGGGGCCTAGCACGACAGAGCTTAGAAAATCATTTCGCTCCTCGGTCCATTGGGGCCGAATCGGATTTTTTGGGCCGTGGACGATCCGATCGCACGCGATTCGTCACGAAGGATTGATCCCGGCCGCCCCCAGCCGCTACGGCGGGCGCGATATCGCAAAGGGGCGGATGATGCCCCGTCAGCGCGGCCGATGGGGCCGACGGAGTGAAGAGTGAGCAACGAACTCGAACAAATGCGTGAGCCTCTGCTCGCCGCCATCGCCGATGCGCCCGCGCTCGACGCGCTGGAGGCGATCCGCGTCGACGCGCTGGGCAAGCAGGGTCGCATCACCCAGCTGTTGAAGACGCTGGGCAAGATGAGCCCCGAGGAACGCCAGGTCGAAGGGCCCAAAATCCATTCGCTGCGCGAGGCGGTGACCGAGGCGCTCGGCACCCGCAAGGCGGCGCTGGAACAGGCGGCGCTCGACGCGCGCCTCGCCTCGGAACGGCTGGACATGACCCTGCCGGTCGAGGGAAGCGGCTTCGGCACCGTTCATCCGGTCAGCCAGGTCATGGACGAACTGGCCGAGATCTTCGCCGACCTCGGCTTCGCGGTCGCGACGGGGCCGGAGGTCGAGACCGACTGGCACAATTTCACCGCGCTCAACATTCCGGAGACGCATCCGGCGCGCGCCATGCACGACACCTTCTATCTGGCGGGTGTCGAGCCGGGCGGCGACGAGCGGACGGTCCGCCGCGTGCTGCGCACCCATACCTCGCCGGTGCAAATCCGCACCATGCTCGACCAGAAGCCGCCGATCCGCATCATCGCGCCGGGCCGCACCTATCGCTCCGACTCGGATGCGACGCACACGCCGATGTTCCACCAGGTCGAGGGGCTGGTGATCGACAAGGGCATCACGCTCGGCCATCTGAAATGGACGCTGGAGACCTTCCTCAAGGCGTTCTTCGAGCGCGACGACATCGTGCTGCGCCTGCGCCCCAGCTATTTCCCCTTCACCGAACCCTCGGCGGAGGTCGATGTCGGCTACACCATCGAGAAGGGCAAGCGCGTCATCGGCGGTTCCGGCGGCGGCTGGATGGAGGTGCTGGGCAGCGGCATGGTGCACCCCAAGGTCATCGAGGCATGCGGGCTTGATCCGAACGAGTGGCAGGGCTTCGCCTTCGGCTGCGGCATCGATCGCCTCGCCATGCTGAAATACGGCATGGACGATCTGCGGGCGTTCTTCGACGGCGATATCCGCTGGTTGAAGCATTACGGGTTCGCGAGCCTCGACGTACCCACGCTGTCGGGAGGAGTCGGCGCATGAAGTTCACCCTGGGCTGGCTGAAGAGCCATCTGGACACCGACGCCTCGCTCGACGCCATCGTCGAGGGGCTGACCCGTATCGGCCTGGAGGTCGAGGGCGTCCACAATCCGGGCGAGGCGCTGTCGTCCTTCCGCGTCGCGCGCATCCTGTCGGCCGAGCGGCATCCGCAGGCGGACAAGTTGCAGGTCCTGTCGGTCGATGCGGGCGACGGCCCGATGCAGGTCGTGTGCGGCGCGCCCAACGCCCGCGCCGGGCTGGTCGGCGTGTTCGGCGCGCCGGGGGCCTATGTCCCCGGCCTCGACGTCACGCTGAAGGTCGCGGCCATCCGCGGCGTCGAGTCGAACGGCATGATGTGCTCGGCGCGTGAGTTGCAGATCGGCGAGGGCCATGACGGCATCATCGAACTGCCCGAGGATGCCGTCATCGGCACCTCCTTCCCCGATTATGCGGGCCTCAACGATCCGGTCATCGACGTGTCGATCACGCCCAACCGCCAGGACTGCATGGGCGTCCACGGCATCGCGCGCGACCTGGCCGCCGCCGGTCTCGGCACGCTGATCGCGCCGACCGTTCCTTCGGTTGCGGGTGAGGGCGCCGGTCCCGATGTGCGGATCGAGGATGCCGAAGGCTGCCCGGCCTTCTATGCGCAGGGCGTGTCGGGCCTGACCAATGGCGAGGCCCCCGAATGGATGCGCCAGCGACTGACCGCGATCGGGCAGAAGCCGATCTCGGCACTGGTCGACATCACCAACTATATGACGGTCGATCTCGGTCGCCCGCTGCACGTCTATGACAAGGCCAAGCTGTCGGGCGGTCTGGTCGCGCGCAAGGCGCGTGAGGGTGAGACGGTCGAGGCGCTCAACGGCAAGACCTATAGCCTGTCGGAAGGCATGACCGTCATCGCCGACGACGCGGGCGTGCACGACATCGGCGGCATCATGGGCGGCGCGCATTCGGGCGTGTCTGAGACGACCACCGACGTCGTCATCGAATGCGCCTATTTCGCGCCCGAGGCGATCGCACGGACGGGGCAGAAGCTTGGCCTGACCTCCGACGCGCGCACCCGGTTCGAGCGGGGCGTGGACCCGGCGTTCCTGGACGACGGCCTCGCCATCGCGACCTTCCTGGTCCTGGAATATTGCGGCGGCACGGCCAGCGGCGTGACCCGCGCGGGCCAGCCGCCGGTCGTGGCGAAGACCATCGCCTATGATCCGAACCTCGCCGAGACGCTGGGCGGCCTCGCCATCGCGGCCGACCGTCAGAAGGCGATCCTCGAGTCGCTGGGCTTCACCGTCACCGCCGACTGGCAGGTCACGGCGCCGAGCTGGCGGCGCGACGTGGACGGCCCCGCCGATCTGGTCGAGGAAGTCATCCGCATCGAGGGGATCGACCATGTTCCCCCGGTGGCACTCCCCCGCACCCCCGGCGTCGCGCGTCCCACCGCCACGCCGCAGCAGAAGCTGGAGCGTCGCGCCCGCCGCGCCGCCGCCGCGCGCGGTCTGGACGAGGCGGTGACGTGGAGCTTCATCAGCGAGGCGCAGGCCGCGCCCTTCGGCGGCGGCGCCTTCACGCTCGCCAACCCGATCAGCGAGGATCTGAAGGTCATGCGGCCCTCGCTCCTCCCCGGCCTGCTCGCCGCGACCGAGCGCAACATCAAGCGCGGTGCGACCAGCGTGCGGCTGTTCGAGATCGGCCGCCGCTATCTGCAAGAGGCCGAGCGGCCGACTTTGGGCGTGGTGCTGGCGGGCGACAAGGCGCCGCGCAACTGGCGCTCGGGCAAGGCGCAGGGCTTCGACGCCTATGATGCCAAGGCCGAGGCGATCGCGCTGCTCGCGCAGGCGGGGGCCCCGGTCGACAATCTCCAGGTGATGGGCGAGGCGGGCGAGGCTTGGCATCCCGGCCAGTCGGGCACGCTGCGGCTGGGGCCGAAGACGGTGCTGGCGGCGTTCGGCATGGTCCACCCCTCGGTCCTCAAGGCGTTCGACCTCGACGGCGCGGTGGCGGCGGTCGAACTCTATCTCGACGCGATCCCGCCCAAGCGGGCCACTGGCTTCATGCGCCCGGCCTACACGCCCCCGGCGTTGCAGTCCGTGAAGCGCGACTTCGCCTTCCTGGTCCCCACCGATCTGGCGGCCGACCAACTGATCCGCGCGGTGCGCGGCGCGGACAAGGCCGCGATCACCGCCGCGCGCGTGTTCGACGTGTTCGCCGGACAAGGCGTGCCCGAGGGGCACAAGTCGGTCGCGGTCGAGGTGCTTCTGCAACCCTCGCAGAAGAGCTTCACCGACGAGGAACTGAAGGCCATCGCCGACAAGATCGTCGCGGCGGCCGCCAAGCAGGGAGCGCAACTCCGTGGCTAATGAGGAAAACTGGGTCCGGATCGGCAACGACCATCTGTCGGCGGCGATCAATCCGTTCGGCGTGGAGCTGTCCTCGCTGAAGGACGCAGCGGGCCGCGAGCTGATGACCAATGCGGACCCGGCCTTCTGGACCGGCCGCGCGCCGCTGCTGTTCCCGGTGATCGGCGTGACCCGCGACGGCATCCGCCTGAACGGGCGGCATTATCCGATGGCCAAGCACGGTTTCGCTCGCCATTCCATGTTCGAGCTGGTGACGCACGAGGCCACCCGTGCGGTCTTCTCGCTGGGCGACAGCGAGGAAACCCGCGCCTCCTATCCCTTCGCCTTCCGGCTGGAGGCGGAGTTCCGGCTGGAAGAGGCGACGCTGGTGATGGAGGTCCGTGTCCTCAACCGGGGCGAGGTGGCGATGCCCGCCAGCTTCGGCTTCCACCCCGCCTTCGCCTGGCCGCTGCCCTATGGCCAGGCACGCGCCGAGCACCGGATCGTCTTCGAGAAGGAAGAGCCCGCCCGGCTGCGGGAAATCGCACCCAACGGCCTGATCGCCAAGCCGCTCCGCGACAGCCCGCTCGACGGGCGCGTGCTGCATCTGGCGGATGATCTGTTCACCAATGACGCGCTGGTCTGGGACCCGGTCGAGAGCGATTCGGTGACCTATGGCGCGGACGGCGCGCCGCAGCTGCGCATCGCCTTCCCCGACACCGACAAGCTGGGCATCTGGACCAAGCCGGGTGCTGCCTATGTCTGTGTCGAGCCCTGGCACGGCATCGCCGACCCGGAAGGATTCGACGGCGAGTTCGTCGACAAGCCCGGCGTCTTCGTCGTGCCGGTGGGCGGCGAAAAGGTCATGCAGATGACGGTGACGCTGGCGGGGTAAGGGCTCCACCCTTCCTTCCACCCCACCCCGGCGGAGGCCGGGGTCCAGTTGCCAGTAGGCCCGTGGCTGGCGCATAGGTCTCCACTGTAAAGGTCGCAGCAACTGGACCCCGGCTTTCGCCGGGGTGGGGTGCATATATGATCTTCGGAATCAAAGGCCCCAAAATCCGGGGCCTGTCTTGTGCCACAATTTGCTGTAACAGGCGGATCATCTCGGGCGCTCGGATGCGCCAATTCCCTATTCGACAGAGCCGCCCATGACTTCCCCCCGCCGTACCTTCGCGATCATCTCGCACCCCGACGCCGGCAAGACGACGCTGACCGAAAAGCTGCTCTATTTCGGCGGCGCGATCCATCTGGCGGGCGAGGTCAAGGCCCGCGGCCAGAATCGGCGTGCGCGGTCGGACTGGATGAAGATCGAGCAGCAGCGCGGCATCTCGGTCACGTCGTCGGTCATGACGTTCGAGAAGGACGGCGTGACCTTCAACCTGCTCGACACGCCGGGCCACGAGGATTTCTCGGAGGACACCTATCGCACGCTGACCGCGGTCGACTCGGCCGTGATGGTCATCGACGCGGCGCGCGGTATCGAGGCGCAGACGCGGAAACTCTTCGAGGTGTGCCGCCTGCGCTCGGTGCCGATCATCACCTTCGTCAACAAGGTCGATCGCGAGGGCCGTCCGCCCTTCGAGCTGCTCGATGAGATCGCCGACATCCTGGCGCTCGACGTCGCGCCGATGAGCTGGCCGGTCGGCATGGGTGGGCTGTTCGAGGGTATCCTCGACCTGACCACCGGCAAGGTCAGCCGTCCCGAGGGCGACAGCCGGGCGTTCCTGGGCAAGGTGGACGACGCGCCGACGCTGCCCGCCGAGATCGCCGAGGAGGTCGAGCTGGCCCAGGCGGGCTATGCCGCGTTCGATGGCGAAGCCTATCGCAACGGCGACCTGACGCCCGTCTATTTCGGCTCCGCACTGAAGGACTTCGGCGTCGCCGAGCTGATCGACGCGCTCAGCCGCCACGCGCCGCCGCCCCGGCCCCAGCCCGCCGAGCCCGCCCCCGTCGCGCCGGAGAATAAGGAAGTCACCGGCTTCGTCTTCAAGGTGCAGGCGAACATGGACCCGCAGCATCGCGACCGGATCGCGTTCATGCGGCTGTGCTCGGGCACCTTCAAGCGCGGCATGAAGCTGACCCCGACGGGCCATGGCAAGCCGATCGCGGTCCATTCGCCGATCCTGTTCTTCGCGCAGAATCGCGAAGTCGCGGACGAGGCGTTTCCGGGCGACATCATCGGCATCCCCAATCACGGCACGCTCCGTGTCGGGGACACGCTGTCGGAGCGGGCGGATGTCCGCTTCACCGGCCTGCCCAATTTCGCCCCCGAAATCCTGCGCCGCGTCGCGCTGAAGGACCCGACCAAGACCAAGCAGCTGCGCAAGGCGCTGGACGACATGGCCGAGGAGGGGGTGACCCAGGTCTTCTACCCGGAGATCGGGTCGAACTGGATCATCGGCGTGGTCGGGCAGCTCCAGCTCGACGTGCTGCTGTCGCGGCTGGATGCGGAATATAAGGTCGCGGCCGGGCTGGAGCCTGCGCCGTTCGACACCGCGCGCTGGATCACCGCCGAGGACCCCGCCGACCTGAAGGCGTTCATGGACCTGAACCGCTCGGCCATGGCCAAGGATCGCGACGACAACCCCGTCTTCCTTGCCAAGAGCGCCTGGGAGGTCGGCTATGTCGCCGATCGCTATCCCAAGGTCCGTTTCCTCGCGACGCGCGAACGATAAGGGAACCGGCGGGCCGTTTCGCGGCTTCAACGGTCCATGCACGAACAGGGACCCATTATGGACCGTACCGCGATCGAAGCGACCTTCGAGGCCAATGAGAAGCTGATCCGCCGCCGCGCGTTGAAGGCGGGGGCCAAGGCGCTGACCATCGGTACCGAAAGCCTGGCCGAGACGATCGACCAGATCGCCGACGCCTATGCCCTGACCGGCGCGCAGCGGCGTCAGCTGGAACCCGGCATGGCGATCGAGGCGCAGGAGATCGTCGGCAAGCTCAAGGGCTTTGTCGGCCCGGCCGCGATCCTGGGCGACCTGCGCGGCGGCTCCGGCCTGTTGTCGCAGGCGCGAGCAGCCGGGAAGCTCGCCAAGACGGCGCGGCGGATCGGCCAGGGCGGGCTGGCGGCGGGCCGGGTCGCGGCGCGCGGCGGCCGCGTGGCGCGCGCGGTGCCCTGGGCGGCGCTGGGCGTCGCGGCCTGGGGCGTGGGCAATGGCGGATGGTTCTGGTGGCGGGCGCACGCCTATAACCGGGCATGCCGGGACCTGCTGCTGGGCGAGCAGGGCGGGGTGGTCGGCTCCGCTTGAGTTTAGGGTAGGGCGTGGGCTTCGACTTCGCTCAGCCTGAACGGGGTTTCGGATAAGGTACGATTATCCGTTCAGCCTGAGCGAAGTCGAAGCCCACGCCCCGACGCCTAGCGCTCCGCCCGGTCGTCCCAGGCCAATCCCTCGGCCAGCGAGTCGCGAATCGCGCGCAGCATCGTCGCGGGATCGTCTTTCGCCTTGGCCTCGCCCTCGAACAGCTGCTGGACGCCGCGCACGGTATAGCCCTGCTGGTTGAGCAGCCGGTCGATCCGGCGGATCAGCGTCAGGTCGTCGGGGCGATAATAGCGGCGATTGCCCGCCCGCTGCACCGGCTTGAGCTGTGGGAAGCGGCCTTCCCAATAGCGCAGCACATGCTGCGCCACGCCGGTCTCGCGCGACGCCTCACCGATGGTGCGCAGGGCACCATCGGCCTTTCCGCCGTCGGAAGGACGCTCGGGTCTATCCCGCCGCGACAATGCGATCGCGCATCATTTGGCTGGCGCGGAAGGTCAGGACGCGGCGGGGTGCGATCGGCACCTCGATCCCGGTCTTGGGATTGCGGCCGATCCGCTCTCCCTTGTCACGCAGCACGAAGGTGCCAAAACCGGAAATCTTGACATTCTCGCCGCGCGACAGGGCATCGCACATCTCGACGAGGATCTGTTCGACCACTTCGGCGGAATCGGAGCGCGAGAGCCCCACTTCCTGATGAAGCGACTCGGCAAGATCGGCGCGGGTCAAAGTTCCGGTTTTAGTCATGTCCATCCCCCAATGGTGTCTCACATTGCGCCTAACACAGCGCAATATGAGACCGAAAGGGATTTATCTCGGTTAAGCAAAATCGATTGTTCAGAAGCGGATTACCGCTGCCCCCCAGGTAAAGCCGCCGCCCATTGCCTCCAAAACGATCAGATCATTTTCCTTGATGCGTCCGTCCCGGACCGCCGTATCCAGCGCCAGCGGAACCGAGGCGGCGGAGGTGTTGGCATGTTGGTCGACCGTGACGACAACCTTTCCGGCGGGAAGGTCCAATTTGCGCGCGGTCGCGTCGAGGATGCGGGCATTGGCCTGGTGCGGCACGACCCAGTCGACATCGGACGACGACAGACCGGCAAGATCCAGTGCTTCTTCCATGACTTGGGCCAGATTGACGACGGCGTGGCGAAAGACTTCGCGACCCTTCATCCGCAACTTGCCGACCGTGCCGGTGGTCGAGGGACCGCCATCGACATAGAGCAGGCCGTTGTGGCGGCCGTCGGCATGCAGCCGGGTCGCCAGGATGCCGCGGCCCTGGGCGTCGTCGCTCTCGCGTGCCTCCAGCACCATCGCGCCTGCGCCGTCGCCGAACAGGACGCAGGTGGTGCGATCCTCCCAGTCGAGGATGCGGCTGAAGGTTTCCGCGCCGATCACCAGCGCGCGACGCTGCACGCCGCTGCGCAGCATCGCGTCGGCGACCTGCACCGCATAGAGGAAGCCCGAGCAGACGGCGGCGACGTCGAACGCGACGCAGTCGTTGATGCCCAGCATCGCCTGGACCTTGGTCGCGGTGGCGGGGAAGGTCTGGTCGGGGGTGGCGGTGGCCAGGACGATCAGGTCGATGTCCTGCGCCGACAGGCCGGCGGCGGCGATCGCGGCCTTGGCGGCGTCGGCGGCCAGCGTCGCGGTCGTCTCCTCGGGGCCTGCGATATGGCGGAAGCGGATGCCGGTCCGCTCGACGATCCACTCGTCGGAAGTGTCGACCTCCTGCGCCAGTTCCGCGTTCGACACCCGCCGGGTGGGAAGCGCCGAGCCCGTGCCGGTGACGATCGAGCGTATCATGCCGCAGCCTCGAAGTTCAGGAGATCCTCGGCGATCCGCCGGGTCAGGTCGGCGCGGACCATCTTGGCCGCATTGCCGATCGCGGTGGCGACGCCCACTTCGGTCGCGCCGCCATGGCTCTTCACCACCAGCCCGTTCAGGCCGAGAAAGACCGCGCCATTATGGTTGTTGGGGTCGAGATGGTCGCGCAGCAATTCGGTGGCGGGGCGCGAGATCAGGAAGCCGATCTTCGACCGGGTCGAGGAGCGGAAGGCGCGCTTGAGCAGGTCGCCGACGAATCGCGCGGTGCCCTCGGCGGTCTTGAGCGCGATATTGCCCGCAAAGCCGTCGCACACGATCACATCGACCTCGCCACGGGCAAGCTGGTTGCCCTCGATGAAGCCGGTGAAGTTGAGCGGGAGATGGCTCTGCCCGCGCAGCACGGCGGCGGCGTCGCGAATCTCGTCGGTGCCCTTCTGGTCCTCGGACCCGATGTTCAGCAGCGCGACGCGCGGATTGTCGAGTTCGAGCAGCGTGCGGGCATAGGCCGCGCCCATCACCGCGAACTGGACGAGGTTGCGCGCATCGCACTCGGTATTCGCGCCGAGGTCGAGCATGACGACGTCATTGTCGCCGAGCGTGGGCAAGGGCGCGGCCAGTGCGGGCCGGTCGATGCCGGGCAGGGTGCGCAGCGACAGCTTGGCCATCGCCATCAGCGCGCCGGTGTTACCCGACGAGACGGCGGCGGCGGCGCGGCCGCGCTTCACCAGATCGATGGCGAGGCCCATCGACGTGACGCGCGCGCGCCGGATCGCCTGGCTCGGCTTGTCGCTCGAGCCGACGACCTCGGGTGCGTGCACGATCTCGGACGCGGCGGACAGGTTGGGATGGGACTTCAGCCCCTCCGCAATCTGCGCCTCGTCCCCGACCAGCAGGAAGCGCATGCCTTCGAAGCGGCGTCGCGCTCTGGCGACACCGGCCAGCATCACGGCCAGCCCGTCGTCGCCGCCCATCGCATCGACGGCGATCCAGGCGTTATCGGCCATGCGTTCCTCTAACGGTCGTTATTGCCAGGAAGAGGGGATCAGCCCTCGACCGACACGACCTCACGGCCGTTATAGTGGCCGCAAGCGGTGCACAGATTGTGCGGACGCTTCAGCTCGCCGCAATTCGGGCATTCCTGGAACGCGGCGATCGACAGCGAGTCGTGGCCACGGCGCATGCCGCGCTTGGAGGGCGAAGTCTTTCTCTTGGGGACGGCCATTGCGGCACCTTATCAATTCGAACAATGGGTGGAATACGCCACGGTCAGCACCCATTGCGCGCCCGGATCGAAGACCCGGCCGCGTGAGCACCCAGCCGGACGCATCGCGAAGCCCCGCGCCTATAGCGAGTTTTGCCGATGTTGCAAGCATCGCCGCAGAATGGCACGCGGTGTTCGGGTTCAATCGACGGAGAATATGGCGCTTATGGTCCTGCCGGTCACGCTCAGCATCGCGGCGGCCGCCGCGCTGGTCAATCTGTGGCTCGCGCTGCGAATCGTCGTCGGGCGGTTTCGCGGCAAGATCCTGATCGGCGACGGGGGCGATTCGCGACTCGTGGCGGGGATGCGGGCCCAGGCCAACTTCGTCGAATATGCGCCCTTCGTCCTGATCCTGATGGGGCTGATCGAGCTGGCGGGCGGCGCGCGCTTCTGGCTGTGGGTGCTGGGCGGCGCGTTCGTCGTCGCGCGGATCGGCCATGGCTGGGGCATGACGCGGCCCGCGCCCAATGTCGGTCGCGCGGGCGGGGCGATCGGAACCTGGGCGATCCTGGCCTTGTTGGCCGGCTGGGCGATCGGGATCGTCTATACCGCGCAGGCCGTGCCTGTCGCGACCACCACCGTCGTGAGGATCGACCGCTGATGATTCGCCTTCCCCTAATCGGCCTGGCCGCCGTCGCGCTGACCGCCGCCGCCCCCGACCCCATCTCGCCCGCGCGGCTGTCGGCGGATGTGAAGACGCTCGCTTCCGACGCCTTTGAGGGGCGCGCGCCGGGCACTCCGGGCGAGGCGAAGACCGTCGACTGGCTGGTCGCGCAGTTCAAGGCGATTGGGCTGCAACCCGGCGGTCCGAACGGACAATGGACCCAGCCGGTGCCGCTGATCCGCACCCAGATCGGGCAGGGGACGATGCGCGCGGGCACGATGCCGCTCGTCCAGGGGCAGGGCGTCTATGTCTCGACCGTGCGGCCCGTCGACCGGGTGGCGATCGCGAACGCGCCGATGGTGTTCGTCGGGTACGGCGTCCATGCGCCCGAGCGCGGCTGGGACGATTTCAAGGGCGTCGACCTGAAGGGCAAGATCGCCGTCTTCCTGGTCAACGATCCCGATTTCGAGGCCGCCCCCGGCGACGACGCCAAGGGGAAGTTCGGCGACCGGCGGATGACCTATTATGGCCGCTGGACCTATAAATATGAGGAAGCCGCGCGACAGGGCGCGATCGGCGCGCTGATCGTCCATGACACGCCGGGCGCGGGCTATGGCTGGGCGACGGTGACGGCCCCGGCGGGCGAGAATTACGATATCGTCCGCGCCGATCCGACCTCGCGCGTGCTGCTTCAGGGCTGGCTGTCGGGCGAGGCGGCGACGAAGCTGTTCGCCGCCGCCGGGCTCGACCTGGCGCAGCAGCGCGCCCGTGCGCGGCGGGCCGATTTCCGCCCCGTCACGCTGGAGGGGCAGCGATTCTCCGCCGATCTGCCGGTCAAGACGGTGCGCGCGGAGAGCCGCAACGTGCTGGCCAGGCTGCCCGGCAGGACGCGCCCCGACGAGGTGGTGATGTTCGGCGCGCATTGGGACGCCTATGGCAAGGGCGCGCCGGACGCGCAGGGCCGGGTGATCCGGCCGGGCGCCAATGACGATGCGCTGGGCGTGGCGGGCGTGCTGGAACTGGCGCGCGCGTTCAAGGCGGCGCCACGCACCGACCGCAGCCTCGTCTTCGCGCTGTGGACCGGCGAGGAGCGCGGCCTGCTGGGGTCCGAGACCTATGCGGTGAACCCGGTCACGCCGCTGGCCAAGACGGTCGCGAACCTGACGCTGGACATCCTCCAGACGGCGGGACCGTCGCGGGACGTGATGCTGGTCGGGGACGGCCAGAACGACCTGGAGGACCGGCTGAAGGTCGCCGCCGCCGCGCAAGGACGCACGGTGACGCCCGAGGCGCTGCCCGAGCGCGGGCTGTTCTACCGCGCCGATCACTTCTCGGTCGCGCGGCGCGGCGTGCCGACGCTGCTGCTGATGGCGATCAGCGGCGCGCCCGATCTGGTGGCCGGAGGGCGTCCGGCGGGGCAGGCATGGCTCGACGCCTATATGCGCTGCTACCACCAGACGTGCGACGCCTGGGATTCGACATGGGATCTGCGCGGTGCGGCGGCGGATGTCGGCCTGTTCTACCGGATCGGGCGCGATCTGGCCGATGGGCGGGACTGGCCGGAATGGCGTGCGGGGTCCGAGTTCAAGGCGATTCGGGCGGAGAGTGCTGCGGAGCGGAAGTGATTCCCTTGGCCTTCGACGTCACTCAGGCTGAACGGGGGTAGGGTGAGCTTTTACCCCAAACCCCGTTCAGGCTGAGCGTAGTCGAAGCCCACGCCCCCACCTCACCCCAAATGACAAAGGCCCCAGCCTGCGCTGGGGCGACGGGTCAAAGCCCCAGGACCCGGTCCGCCACGAAGGCGTTGCTCTGCCGCTCATGCCCGAAGGTGCTGGGCTGGCCATGGCCGGGAATGAAGGCGGTTTCGTTGCCCAGCGGCCAGAGCTTCTCGACGATCGAGCGGATCAGCGTGTCGTGATCCCCGCCGGGCAGGTCCGAGCGCCCGACCGAGCCCTGGAACAGCACGTCGCCGACCAGTGCGAAATGCGACGGCGCATGGTGGAAGATCACATGCCCGCGCGTATGCCCCGGCGTCTCGTACACATCGAGCGTCAGGTCGCCGATCGTCACCGTGTCGCCCTCCGACAGCCAGCGGGTCGGCTCCAGCACCTGGGCGGGGATGCCATAAGCCTGGCCGTCCTCGTCGAGCCGCGCCAGCCAGAAGCGATCTTCCTCCTGCGGCCCCTCCACGGGCACGCCCAGCGTATCGGACAGCGCCTTGGCGCCGCCCGCATGGTCGATATGGCCATGGGTCAGCAGGATTTTTTCCACCGTCACGCCGGTCTTGGCAATGGCATCCCGGATGCGCGGCAGGTCGCCGCCGGGATCGACCACCGCCGCCTTCATCGTCGCGGTGCACCAGACGATAGAGCAATTCTGCTGAAGCGGGGTGACGGGGACGATCGCGGCGCGCAGCGGCGGATTTTGCAAGGGGTCGGTCATCCCCCCGAGATAGGCAATGGCACAGGATCGGCCAATCGATACTTGCATGTGCGGGGGCGGGCCGTGCATGCATGGCCCTTCATGATCGTGAACGCCCCTCCGTTCGTCCTGCTGGACGATGCCCGCCACGGGGGAGCGGCCGCGCGTCTCTATACCGCGCCGGTCGATATCGTGACCGCGCATCGCCCCGAACAGGTCGCCCCCGCGCTGGCCGCGCTCCGCCGCGCGCGGCGAGAGGGGCTGCATGCCGCCGGCTATCTGGCCTATGAGGCGGGGGCGGCGTTCGAGCCGGGGGGGGCGGCCCGCGCGGTCGACGGACCGCTGCTGTGGTTCGGGCTGTTCCGCGATCATGCGACGGTCGATGTCGCGGCGCTGCTGCCCGACCCCGCCGGCGCCTGGGCGGGCGATCTGGTTCCCGAGGGCGATGCGGAGCGCCATGCCCGGCAATTCGCCGAGGTGCAGGCGCTGATCGCGGCGGGCGATCTCTATCAGGTCAATCTGACCTTTCGCGCGCAGGTGCCGGTCGCGGGCGATCCGCTGGCGCTCTATGCGGGGCTGCGCGCCCGGTCGCGCGCGGGCTGGGGCGCGGTGGTGGCGACGGAGGAGGCGACCATCCTGTCGCTGTCGCCCGAGCTGTTCTTCGCGCTGGAGGACGGCCGCCTGACCGCACGGCCGATGAAGGGGACCGCGCGGCGCGACGACGACCCCGCCGCCGATGCGCGCGCGGCGCAGGAGCTGCGCGACGATCCCAAGCAGCGCGCCGAGAATCTGATGATCGTCGACCTGATGCGCAACGACCTGTCGCGAGTCGCGCGGCCGGGCAGCGTCGCGGTGCCCGCGCTTTTCGCGGTCGAACCCTATCCGACCGTCCACCAGATGGTGTCGACCGTCACCGCCGATCTGGCCGAGGGACAGGACGCGCTGGACGTGCTGTCCGCGCTTTTCCCCTGCGGTTCGATCACCGGCGCGCCCAAGATCCGCGCGATGCAGGCGATCGCGGAGATCGAGGATTCGCCCCGCGGCCTCTATACCGGCGCGATCGGGCGACTCGACGCGGATGGCGATGCGATGTTCAACGTCGCAATCCGCACCCTGACCTGGCCGCATGGCGCCGACCATGCGACGCTGGGGCTGGGATCGGGGGTGGTCGCCGACTCGGTGGCGGCGGACGAGTGGGACGAATGCCTCGCCAAGGCCGCCTTCCTGGACGGCGGGCGCAGCGATGTCGATCTGATCGAGACCATGGCCTTCGATCCCGTCGACGGCATCCAGCATCTGGAGGAGCATCTCGCCCGGATGAAGGCGAGCGCGGCGGCGCTGGGCTTCACCTTCGACCGGCATGACGCGCGCAACGAGTTGCAGGCGGCGACCTTCCGCCTGCGCGATACCCGGCGCATCCGGCTGTTGCTGGCGCGCAGCGGCGCGGTGGTGGTCGAGGTCGCGCCGCGTCCGGCGCCGTTCGACGGGGTGGTGCCGGTACGGATCGTGCCGCTGCCCGTCGCCACGTCCGACCTGCGGCTGCGCCACAAGACCAGCGCGCGCGGCTTCTACGACTCGGCGCGGGCGGCGGCGGGCACGGCCGAGGTCGTGTTCGAGACGCCCGACGGCTATCTGACCGAGGGCAGCTATACCTCGCTGTTCGTCGCGCGCGGCGACAAGCTGGTGACGCCGCCGCTGGCGCAGGGGCTGCTGCCCGGCGTGCTGCGCGGCCATCTGATCGAGAGCGGCCGCGCGGTCGAGGGGCCGTTGACCCGTGCCGATCTGCAAGACGGATTCTTGCTTGGCAACGCGCTTCGCGGATTGTTTCGTGCACAGATGGTTGCGGATTGAGGCAGGAGGGCGCTAAAGCGCGCCCGCACTCTCCTGTCGCAAAGGTTCCGTTCCATGCAGCCCTCCGCCGCGCTCGGCCGTATCAGCCCGTCCCCCACGCTCGCCATCACCAGCCGCGTGATGGAGCTGAAGCGCGCCGGCGTCGACGTGATCGGGCTGGGCGCGGGCGAGCCCGATTTCGACACGCCCGACTTCGTGAAAGAAGCCGCGATCCAGGCGATTCGCGACGGCAAGACCAAATATACGAACGTCGACGGCACGCCCGAGCTGAAGGCCGCGATCGCGCAGAAGTTCGCGCGCGACAACGGCCTGACCTACAAGGCCGACCAGATCAGCGTGAATGTCGGCGGCAAGCACACCCTGTTCAACGCGATGGTCGCGACGATCGACGCGGGCGACGAGGTGGTGATCCCGGCACCTTACTGGGTCAGCTATCCGGACGTCGTCCAGTTCGCGGGCGGCGTGCCGGTGATCGTGAAGGCGGGGCCGGAACAGGGTTACAAGCTGACCCCCGAGGCGCTCGACGCCGCGATCACGCCCAGGACCAAGTGGGTCATCCTCAACTCGCCGTCCAATCCGACGGGTGCGGGCTATACCGCCGACGAGCTGAAGGCGCTGGGCGAGGTGATCCTGCGCCACCCGCATGTCTGGGTCTTCGCCGACGATATGTACGAGCATATCGTCTATGACGGCTTCCGCTTCGCCACCATCGCGCAGGTCTGCCCCGAGCTGTACGAGCGCACGCTGACCGTCAACGGCTGTTCCAAGGCCTATGCGATGACCGGCTGGCGCATCGGCTATGCGGGCGGCGCGCCCTGGCTGATCAAGGCGATCGCCAAGCTCCAGTCACAATCGACCTCCAACCCCTGCTCGATCGCGCAGGCGGCGGCGACCGCGGCGCTGACCGGCGACCAGAGCTTCCTGGCCGAGCGTAACCTGGCGTTCCAGGCGCGGCGCGACATGGTCGTGTCGATGCTCAACGCGATCGACGGCATGACCTGCCCGACGCCCGAAGGCGCCTTCTATGTCTATCCCTCCTTCGCGCCGCTGATCGGCAAGACCACGCCCTCGGGCCGGTTGATCGACAGCGACGAGGCGTTCGTCGGCTATCTGCTCGACGATGCGAAGGTCGCGGCGGTGCAGGGCGCGGCGTTCGGCCTCTCGCCCGCGATGCGAATCAGCTATGCGACCTCGGACGCGCTGCTCAAGGAAGCGTGCACCCGCATCCAGACGGCCTGCGCCGCGCTGAAATAATTTCCCGCCCCTGCGGCGGTGCGAAAGCCCGTGGGTATGGCCAAAAGGCTGTACCTGCGGGCTTTTTCCTATCCCTATGTGCGCCGCAGCAATAAGGCCTAACTGTGGCATGAACGACACGTCCACGTGCCGTTAATGCTGTGTTTCTATAAATGCCATTGTCGGAAGGACGCGGATCGACCAGATGGCGCCCGGAAGATCGCCGCCCATTCGGGGGCGACCCGTTTTAGACAGGTGAAGACGAATGCGTGCCCTCCTCAAGTCCAGCTTCGTGTGGCAGTTCGCCGGCGGATTTGCGCTGGGTGCCCTGGGCCTCATCGTGCTTCACCCGGCCGAGGCGCCCAGCCGTTACGGTTCGGCCCCGGTCGAGGCGGTTCGCTAAGCGACGGGCCTGGCCTTCGACTTCGCGCAGGCGGAACGGAGGCCGGGAAAGCATGACGCAATCAGCCGTTCAGGCTGAGCGAAGTCGAAGCCCACGCTACAACGCCGGCCCCTGGCCGAACCCCAAAGACACCCCATATCCCGGTGATGCGCAATAGCCTCTGCATCGCCCTGGTCGCGACCGCATTCGGAGCGGTCGCCTTGTCCTCGCTTCCCGCGCACGCCGAGCGTGCCGTGCCCTTGCCCAAGGCGACGCTCGACCTGCCTGCCGCCCGGCGTCCGCAGGTGGCGGTCCTGGCGGGCGGCTGTTTCTGGGGCATGGAGGCGGTGTTCGAGCGGGTGAAGGGCGTGCGCGGCGTCACCGCGGGCTATGCCGGGGGCGCGGCGGCCGATGCCAACTATGCCGCCGTCTCGACCGAGCGGACCCGCCATGCCGAGGCGATCCGGATCACCTACGACCCCGCGCAGGTTTCCTATGCCACGCTGCTGCGCGTCTATTTCTCGATCGCGCACGATCCGACCCAGGTCGGCGGACAGGGGCCCGATCGCGGTCCCAGCTATCGCTCGGCGATCTTCGCCCAGTCGCCCGAACAGGCGCGGGTGGCGCGCGCCTATATCGCGCAGCTGAGCCAGGCCCATGCCTTTGCCCGGCCGATCACCACGCGGATCGAGCAGGGGCGTTTCTTCCCCGCCGAGGCGGATCACCAGAATTTCTACGACCGCAATCCCGGCCATCCCTATATCGTCCGCTGGGACAAGCCCAAGGTGGCGGGCTTCCGCGCGGGCTTCCCCGACCTGGCGCGCGCGGGATAGGCTTCAGGCCGCGACCGGAAAGCGCAGCATCCGGTCGCGCACGGGCACCAGCGCCTCGGCCGGGCGACCGACCGCCTGGACCAGCGCGGGGTGGTCGACGTCCAGCCCCCCGGTCAGCGCCCCGAAGGCGGGCAGGACCAGCTTGCGCGCGGTGCCGACGAAACAGCGGCGCGCGACCATCTTGCCCCGGACGCGCAGGCGCAGCTTGGGATGGAAATGCCCCGACAATTCGGGCCGCGTCTCGGCGGGATCGGCCTCGTGGCGCAGGATCAGCCCGTCAACCACCGCTTCGTCCATCACCGCGCCGCCGCAGCGATCGCGCAGGACGGGATCGTGATTGCCGGTGATCCACATCCACCGCGTCGCGCCGGTCAGCGCCAGCAGCATCGCGCGCGCCTCGGGCAGCAGGCGGTCGCACCCCTCCGCATCGTGAAAGCTGTCGCCCAGGCACCAGACCTCGCGCGCGCCGGTGTGGCGGACCAGCGCGGTCAGCTCGGTCAGCGTGGCGAGCGAATCATAGGGCGGCAGCATCTGCCCGCCCCCGGCATACCAGCTCGCCTTCTCCAGATGGAGATCGGCGACCAGCAGCGCGCCCCGCGCGGGCCAGAACAGCGCGCCATCGGCCAGGGCCTTGAACGCCTGGCCGCCGAACGAAAAGGGAACCATTTCCTGTCCATGCGCTTGACGCCTGGCAAGATCAAGCGATTGCACAGGCTATGGGAAAGCCCTTGCGTCGGGCGCGCAGAAGCGTAAAGCGCGCCGTCCTTTTGGCACAGGGGGTTCCGGCGGACATGACGGGGACGGCGACCGATATGACGGGCATCCAGACCGCATCCGTGGAGTCGGCGGAGAGCGGCGCATCGTCGCATGCGCCCCACCCCGCGCTGGTCGCGCTGACCATCGGCGCGATCGGCGTCGTCTTCGGCGATATCGGCACCAGCCCGCTCTACGCCTTTCGCGAGGCGCTGGGCCAGTCGGCGGGCGACGGCATCGACCCCAGCGAGATTCTGGGCGTGCTCAGCCTGGCGCTTTGGTCGCTGATCCTGGTCGTGACGATCAAATATGTCGTCTTCCTGATGCGCGCCGACAATCAGGGCGAGGGCGGGGTGCTGGCGCTGGCCGCGCTCGCCCGGCGGGCGACCGGCGTGCGGTCGCGCGTCGCGCTGGTGCTGGGCGCGGCGGGCGCGTCGCTCTTTTATGGTGACGCGATCATCACGCCTGCGCTGTCGGTGCTGTCGGCGATGGAGGGGCTGCGCACCATTCCCGCCGCCGCGACGATCTTCGACGAGAATATCATCCGGCTGTGCACCATCGTCATCCTGGTCGTGCTCTTCTGTATCCAGTCGCGCGGGACCGCGCAGGTGTCGAAGCTGTTCGGCCCGATCTGCATCCTGTGGTTCCTGGTCATCGGCGGGCTGGGCGTCTGGCATATCGCCGACGAACCCTCGATCGCGCGGGTCGTCTGGCCGGGCTATGGCGTCAGCTTCCTGGCGAGCCATGGGCTGGTCGGGCTGTTCGTGCTGGGCGCGGTGTTCCTGACCGTGACCGGGGCCGAGGCGCTGACCGCCGATATGGGCCATTTCGGACGGCTGCCCATCCGTATCGGCTGGTTCTCGCTCGTCCTGCCCGCGCTGGCGCTCAACTATCTGGGGCAGGGGGCGTTCGCGCTGTCGACGCTGGAACAGGCGGCGGCGAGCGGCCAGCCCTTCGCCAACCAGGACTGGTTCTTCCTGATGGCGCCCGAGCCGTTGCGCCCCGCGCTGATCGTGCTGGCGGGCCTCGCTACCGTGATCGCGGCGCAGGCGGTGATCACCGGCGCCTTCTCGCTGACCCAGCAGGCGATCCAGCTGGGGCTGTTGCCGCGCCTGCGCGTCCGCCAGACCTCGGCGGATTTCCGGGGGCAGATCTATCTTCCCGCGATCAACTGGATGCTGTTGTTCGGGGTGCTGGTGCTGGTGATCCAGTTCAAGACCTCCTCGGCGATGGCGGCGGCCTATGGCATCGCGGTGACGGGCACGATGGTCGTGACCACCTGCCTGGCCTATCTGGTGGTGCGGCATCGCTGGGGCTGGTCGCGCGGCGTCGCGGTGGCGGCGCTGCTGCCCTTTCTGGCGCTCGACCTCGTCTTCTTCGGCGCGAATATCCTGCGCGTGATCGAGGGGGGCTGGGTGCCGTTGCTGGTCGGCGCGGGCGTCGGGCTCATCATCCATACCTGGGTGCGCGGGCGGGGAATCGTCTCGGCCTTCGAGAAGCGGCAGGCGATTCCGCTCGCCGACCTTGCCGCCGCGCTCGCCAAGCGGCCGCCCGAGCGGGTGGCGGGGACCGCCGTGTTCCTGACCGCCAACCCCGCCTCGGCCCCCGGCGCGCTGCTCCACAATCTGAAGCATAACAAGATCCTGCACGCGCAGAATCTGGTGGTGACGATCCGCACCGCCGACCGACCCGTGGTCCCGCCCGAACGGCGCGCGCATGTCGAGCGGCTGGACGACAATTTCGCGACCGTCACCCTGACCTATGGCTTCATGGAAACGCCCGACGTGCCGCGCGACCTGAAGGACCTGGGCGTCGAGACCCGGCATTCGGGGCTGGACCCGATGAAGACCAGCTATTTCATCGGCCGCAACACGCTCAAGCCCGAAGCGGAAAAGGGCATGCCCCCTTGGCAGGACCGGGTGTTCATGTTCCTGCAGCGCAACGCCAGCGACCCGACCGACTTCCTGCGGATTCCGCCGGGCAAGGTCCTCGAACTGGGCGAGCAGGTCACGGTCTAGGCCTGTTCCTCCCCAGGCTCGCCTGGGGAGGAATGGGGGTTATAGCGTGACCTTGGGCGGCTTGGCGGCCTCGACCGCCACGAGGATCATCTTTTCCCAGATGGCGGGATCGCCCGCATCGGCCATCGCCTGATCGGGCTCGCGCAGCGTGCGCAGCACCGCCAGCGCATCGGCCATATGCTCGCGCCAGTGATCGTCGACGAGACGCCCGGCGGACTCGGCATCGCCCCCCGCATTGGCGCTGAGCCGCTGGCCGCACAGCACGCGTGCGATGCGTTCGGCGGCGGGGGTGTGGGCAATATCCATGGCAATCTCTCCTGACGCGTGGAAATCGTTACGCGATCAACGCGGGAGAGGCGGGAATGGTGCCAGCGTCTGGGGCCGGGCACGCCCCTCCCGCTTGCGGGAGGGGATGGGGGAGGGATTGCCACAAGCGACAGTCTCGGTGAGACTTCCATGCCCTCCCCAACCCCTCCCGCCTGCGGGAGGGGCTAAGAACGCGGTCAGCCCTGGGCGCCGCGACCGGCACCGCCGCCGGGGCGGCCGCCACGACCGCGGCCACCGCCGCCGCCCGGACTACCAGCTCCGCCACCGCCGCCACGACGGCGCGGCTGGCGGCCCTGCGGCGCGCGGGCATCGGTCGCGCGCGGGGAATGCGTGGCGCGCGGCCGCGCCGGATCGCGCGGGCGGTCGACGCGCGGCGCGGGATCGGCGCCGATCGCCTTGACCCGCTGCGACTTGATCGTCTCGGCGCGCTTCACGAAATCGGCGGGAAGCGGCACGACGGTGATCTTCTGCCGCGTCAGCTTCTCGATGTCCTTCAGATAGGGCCGCTCATCCTCGGCGCAGAAGGCGACGGCCATGCCCGAACGCCCGGCGCGCGCGGTGCGGCCGATGCGGTGGACATATTGTTCGGCGACATTGGGCAGCTCGAAGTTGAAGACGTGGCTGACGCCCGGAATGTCGATGCCGCGCGCCGCGATGTCGGTCGCCACCAGCACGCGGGTCTGGCCCGAGCGGAACTCGCCCAGCGCGCGCTCGCGCTGGCCCTGGCTCTTGTTGCCATGGATCGCGTTGGCGGCGATGCCGTTGCCCGCCAGCAGCTTCACGACGCGGTCGGCGCCATGCTTGGTGCGGGTGAAGACCAGCGCCAGCTCGATCGCGGGATCGGCGAGCAGGATGGTCAGCAGCGCCTGCTTTTCCTGCTGCGTCACGAACGTCACCGACTGGTCGACACGCTCGGCGGTGGTCGACACCGGGGTCACGGTAACGGTCGCGGGATTGTCGAGGAACTTGTCGGCCAGATCGCGGATCGCGGCGGGCATGGTGGCCGAGAAGAACAAAGTCTGGCGCTTGCGCGGGATCATCTTCACGATGCGGCGCAGCGCGTGGATGAAGCCCAGGTCGAGCATCTGGTCGGCCTCATCCAGCACCAGGATCTCGATCATCGACAGGTTCAGGAAACCCTGCTCGACCAGATCGATCAGACGGCCGGGCGTGGCGACCAGGATGTCGACGCCGCGCGACAGGTCCTGGCGGTTCTTGTTCAGGCTGGTGCCGCCAAAGACGGTCGCGACCGCCAGCTTGGAAAACTTGGCATAGCCCTTCGCATTCTCGGCGATCTGGCTGGCCAGTTCGCGGGTCGGCGCGAGCACCAGCATCCGGCAATGGGTCGGCAGGACGCGCTTGTTCGCCTCGACCAGACGCTGGATCGACGGCAGCACGAACGCGGCGGTCTTGCCAGTGCCAGTCTGCGCGATGCCCAGCAGGTCGCGGCCCTCCAGCAGCGTCGGGATCGAATCGCGCTGGATCGGGGTGGGTTCGGAATAGCCCTTGGCTTCGAGCGCGCGGACGAGCGGCTCGGCAAGGCCGAGTTCGGAAAACGACATGAAATGACTTTCTGACATGGGCGCGCGAGTCACGAAGGGCCGCGAGAGGCGGCGCCGGGGTTGATGACACCCCGCGTGACAAGGGAAGCCTGGAGACAGGGTCGGGGCGGAGCCGGGACTGGAGAGTCCGTTCACGCTGCAAGTGGACGCCTTCGACGGGTGGGCATGTGCGCCCCGCCTTGCGAAAAGTCAAGTTTCGGGCAGGATCATTGTCGCGGTGCGTGACAACCGCGGGCGGATGGTTACATCTGATACCAGTTAGCGAAGAGGAGTCCTGCATGAAACTCGCCAGTCTCAAGGGTGGTCGCGACGGCAAGCTGGTCGTCGTGTCGAGCGATCTCGCCTGGTATGCCGATGCGGGCCATATCGCCCCGACCTTGCAGGCCGCCCTCGACGACTGGAATGTCGTCGCCCCCGCGCTGGCCAATCTGGCGACCGATCTCGACCATGAGGTGATCCCGCGCGAGCGATTCCATGAGCATGATGCCGCCTCGCCCCTGCCGCGCGCCTATCAATGGGCGGACGGTTCGGCCTATGTGAATCACGTCGCGCTCGTCCGCCAGGCGCGCGGGGCGGAGCTGCCCGAGAGCTTCTGGCACGATCCGCTAATGTATCAGGGCGGGTCGGACGGATTCCTGGCCCCGCGCGACGCGATCCCACTGGCCGACGAAAGCTGGGGCTGCGACCTGGAGGGCGAGGTCGTCGTCGTCACCGGCGACGTGGCGATGGGGGCGAGCCGCGAGGACGCGCTGGCGGCGATCCGGCTGGTCGGGCTGACCAACGACGTGTCGCTGCGCGGGCTGATCCCCGGCGAACTGGCCAAGGGGTTCGGGTTTTTCCAGTCCAAGCCGGCCTCGGCCTTTTCGCCGGTCTTCGTGACGCCCGAGTCGCTGGGCGACTGGTGGCGCGACGGCAAGCTGCACCGCGTGCTGAAGGTCGATCTCAACGGCCAGCCCTTCGGCCGTGCGGATGCGGGGCAGGACATGACCTTCGATTTCGGCACGCTGGTCGCCCATGCCGCGAAGACGCGCGCGCTGGGGGCGGGGACGATCATCGGTTCGGGCACCGTGTCCAACCGCGACGCCGATGGCGGGCCGGGCAAGCCCGTCGCCGAGGGCGGCGTCGGCTATAGCTGTATCGCCGAGCTGCGCATGATCGAGACGATCCGGGGCGGCGAGCCCGTTACGCCGTTTCTGAAGAAGGGCGATACCGTCCGCATCTGGATGGAGGACGACCGCCACCATCCGATCTTCGGCGCGATCGAGCAGACGGTGGGCTGATCCCATTCCTCCCCAAGCCTTGCTTGGGGAGGGGGACCGCCGCGAAGCGGTGGTGGAGGGGCAGGACCGCAACCGTCCGGCATCGCCCCTCCCCCACCGGGCTATCGCCCGGCGGTCCCCCTCCCCATCGGAGATGGGGAGGACCGGGACTTACTCCACCAGCGCGTCGATTGCCTCGGCCATGTCGATGTCGCGCGCCGACAGGCCGCCCGCGTCATGGGTGGTCAGCACGATGTCGACCCGGTTCCACACGTTCGACCATTCGGGATGATGGTCCGCCTTCTCCGCCAGCAGCGCCACGCGGGTCATGAAGCCGAACGCCTCGTTGAAATCGGCGAAGACGAAACGGCGGCTGATCGCGTCGCGTCCCTCGTCCCAGTCCCAGTCGGGCAGGCCGTCCAGCGCCTCGTCCCGGTCCAGCTCGCTCAGCCGCTCCACCATTGCCGTCCCCTTGCTTCTCTTGTTCTTTTGACCGGCACAGCGGTATGACGACGCGCATGAGCGGGCAAGACGGGATCGGCGCGGCACCGGGGGCCGATGTGATCGAGGCGATCGCGCGCGACGCCATCGCGCGCCTTCCCGCGGCGTTCGCGGCGCATCTGGGCGATGTGGTGCTGATCGTCGAGGAGTTCGCCGATGACGAGACGCTGGCCGCGCTGGGGCTCGACCATCCGCTCGACCTGACCGGCCTGTATCACGGGCGGCCGGTGGGCGAGAAGAGCAGCATGGATTCGGGCGCGCTGCCCGATCGCATCCATCTCTATCGCCGCGCGATCCTGGACGAATGGGTCGAGACCGGGGTGCGGCTGGACGATCTGGTCGTGCATGTGACGATCCATGAGATCGGCCATCATTTCGGCCTGTCGGACGAGGATATGCACGCGCTCGAAGAGGCGATGGACGGTCCGGCCGCGTGATATTGCAGCTGTCCCAGGTCGCCTGCACGCGCGGCGGGCGGCTGTTGTTCGCCGGGCTGTCGCTGGCGCTGGGCCCCGGCGGCGCGGCGCTCGTCACCGGCCCCAACGGCATCGGCAAGTCCAGCCTGCTGCGCCTCGCCGCCGGGCTGATCGCCCCGTTCGAGGGACATGTCGTGCGAAGCGGGCGGGGGGCGCTGATGGCCGAGGATCTGGCGCTCGACTTGGAGAAGCGCCTCGTCGATGCGCTGTCCTTCTGGGCGAAGCTGGATGGCGGCGACCAGGCATCCGCGCGGGTGGTCGCGGCGCTGGCCGAGGTCGGGCTGGCGGCGCTGGCCGAGGTGCCGGTGCGGCTGCTGTCCACCGGGCAGCGGCGGCGCGCGGCGCTGGCGCGGGTGCTGGCGGCCGATGCGCCGCTCTGGCTGCTGGACGAGCCGGGCAACGGGCTGGATGCCGCCGGGGTCGCGATGCTCGAACAGGCCATCGCCCGCCACCGCGCCGGGGGCGGGGCGGTGCTGCTCGCCACGCATCAGACGCTCGCCCTGCCCGGTGCCGAGCCGATCCTGCTGGCCGAGAGGGTGCCGGCATGACGATCTTCGCCACGCTGATCGCGCGCGATGTGCGGCGCGGCTATGCCGGGGGCGGGGCGGGGCTGGTCAGCGGCTTCTTCCTGCTGGCGGTCATCCTCTTTCCCTTCGCCATCGGGCCCGACCGGGCGATGCTGGCGCGGATCGGTGCGGGCGCGATCTGGGTGGCGGCGCTGCTGGCGGCGCTGTTGCCGGTCGAGCGGCTGGTCGCGCCCGATTGCGAGTCGGGCTGGTTCGATCAGGTCGCGGTGCGCGGCCTGTCGCTGCCGCTCGTCATGGGGGTGCGGATCATGGGGCACTGGCTGGCCTTTGCGCCGCCGCTGATGCTCGCGGCGCTGCTCGCGGCCGGGCTGTTCGGGCTGGACGGCGCGGCGCTGGTCCGGGTCGAGGCGGGGCTGCTGCTCGGCACGCCGGGGCTGGCCGCGCTGGCGGTGGCGACGGGCGCGCTGACCGCCGGGCTGCGCGGCGCGGGCGGCGTGGCGGGGCTGTTGCTGTTGCCGCTCGCCCTGCCGCTGCTGATCTTCGGCGCGGGCGGCGGCGATATGGGGGCGATGAAGCTCCTGGCGGCCTGTTCGCTGCTGCTGGTGGCGGGGGCACCCTGGCTGGCGGCGGCGGCGGTCCGGTCGGTGCGGGACTGACATCATGGCAGACGCCCAGGTGATCGCGCGGGCCTTCGACGCGGCGGCGGCCTATGACGCGCATGCGGTGATCCAGCGGCAGGTCGCCGACTGGCTGGCCGAGCGGATCGTCGCGGTCGCGCCGTCCGGCCCGCGCGTGCTGGAGGTGGGATGCGGCACCGGCTTCCTGACCGGTGCGGTGCGGCCCCGGCTGGAGGGGGCCGACTGGCTGATGACCGACATCGCTCCCGCCATGCTGGCGCGCGGACTGGCGGGGCAGCCGGGTGCGCGGGGGCGGGTGATGGACGGCGAGCATCCCGACCTGCCCGACGAAGCGCCGTTCGACCTGATCGTCAGCAGTCTGGCGGTGCAGTGGTTCGCCGATCTGGCCAGCGGGTTGCAGCGGCTGGCGGGCCTGCTGCGCCCCGGCGGGCGGATGCTGGTGACGACGCTGGTCGAGGGGACGTTCGCGGCCTGGCACGAGGCCCATGCGGCGGAAGGGTTCGCGGCGGGGAGTCCGGCCTATCCGCCGGTCGAGTCGCTGGGTTGGCCGGTCGAGACCCGGCGGTTCGAGCAGCGGCACGGCTCTGCGGCCGCGTTCATGCGCGCGCTCCGGGCGATCGGTGCGGGAACGCCGCGCGAAGGGCACCGTCCGATCCCGCCGGGCGCGATGCGGCGGATCGCGAAGCGGTTCGAGGCTGGCGGTGCGGTGGCGACCTATGAGGTCGCGTTGATCGAAATCGTCGCTCCATAACCCCAGCCCCGTTCGTGCTGAGCGAAGTCGAAGCACACGCCCCGCCGCTATGACCGGGCGTGGCCTTCGACTTCGCTCAGGCTGAACGGAGGTTGGGAAGGGGCGTGAGGGGCAGGAGGGTGTGTCTTTACCGGCTCCACCGCGCCCAGATGGCGGTGGGCAGGGTCAGCCCGCGCGCTTCCTCGCGCACGCCGAGTTCGCCGCATTCGACCTTGCCGGGCAGGTCGGCCATCACCTGGCGCATCATCTCGCCGATCGCCATCGCCGACATGCGCACCGCATACACCGTCAGGAACAGGAAGCGCGAATCACCGTCGAGCAGCTGGCGGCAATTGGCGATCAGGCCGGGCAGGTCTTCCTCCAGCCGCCACACCTCGCCCTCCGGCCCGCGTCCGTATTTGGGCGGGTCGAGCAATATGCCGTCATAGCGCCGTCCGCGCCGCACCTCGCGCGCGACGAACTTGGCGGCGTCGTCGATGATCCAGCGGACCGGCGCATCGCCCAGGCCCGACAGCATCGCATTGCTCCGCGCCGCCTCGACCGATTTCTTCGACGCATCGACATGGACCATCTTGGCGCCCGCGCTCGCCATCGCCAGCGTGCCGACGCCGGTATAGCCGAACAGGTTCATGCACTCGGGCTCGGCGAGGCCGTCGACCTGCTCGCGCATCCAGCTCCACACAGGGGCCATGTCGGGGAAGAAGCCCAGATGGCGGAACGGCGTGTTCTGCGCGGTGAAGCGCACCTCGTTCCACTTCAGCGGCCAGCCCTCGCGCGGGACCGGCTCATTGAAGTTCCAGCGGCCGCCGCCATCCTCGTCCGAGCCGGGCACGAACTCGGCCGCCGCGCGCCAGTCGCTGGTCGCCGGGGCCCACATCGCCTGGGGTTCGGGGCGGATGAAGCGGAACCGGCCATAGCGTTCCAGCTTGCGGCCATGGCCGGAGTCGACCAGCCCGTAATCCGCCCAGGGCTCGCCGATCATCGTTTCGAGTTTCATGGGATGCGCGTTAGCGCAAACCATGCCCGTCGATAAAGGCCGTCACCGCGTCGAAGGTGGCGGGCAGGGTGGTGAAGCGTTCCTCGCGCTCGAACAGGTCGCCGACGCGGGGGGGCAGCGGGGGCCGCACCCCGGTCGCGCGCTCGACCGCGTCGGTGAACTTGGCCGGATGCGCGGTGGCCAGCGTCACGACGGGCACCGCGACGTCGCTCGCCCGTGCGGCGGACAGCGCGATGGCGGTGTGCGGGTCGAGGATCTGCCCGGTCGACTCGGCGGCCCAGCGCATCGCGCGGCTCATATCGTCCGCATCGACCCGCGCGCTGGTGAAGAGCGGGGCGATATTCTGGCTCTGCGCATTGGTCAGCCGCATCGCGCCCGACGATTCGAAGCCCTTCATCTGCGCCGCCAGCGCCGCGCCGTCGCGGCCGTTCGCGTCGAACAGAAGCCGCTCGAAATTGGAGCTGACCTGGATGTCCATCGACGGGGTCGCGGTCGCCTGCACCTGCCCCTTGGAATAATCGCCCGAGGACAGCGCGCGGTGGAGGATGTCGTTGACGTTGGTCGCGACGATCAGCCGCTCGACCGGCAGGCCCATGCGCGCCGCGACATAGCCTGCGAACACGTCGCCGAAATTGCCGGTCGGGACCGAGAAGGCGACGGCTTTGCCCGGCGCGCCCAGCCGGACGGCGGCGTAGAAATAATAGACGACCTGCGCCATCAAGCGCGCCCAGTTGATCGAGTTGACCGCCGACAGGGTGTGGCGATCGGCAAAGGCGCGGTCGTTGAACATCGCCTTCACCAAGGCTTGCGCGTCGTCGAAATTCCCCTCGATCGCGATGTTGTGGACATTGGGGGCGAGCACCGTCGTCATCTGGCGGCGCTGGATCTCGGTCACGCGGCCCGCCGGGTGGAGCATGAAGATGTCGATATTGGCGCGACCCGCCACCGCGTCGATCGCGGCCGATCCGGTGTCGCCGCTGGTCGCGCCGACGATGGTCAGGCGCGTGTCGGTGCCGCGCAGGAACCGCTCGAACAACAGCCCCAGCATCTGGAGCGCCACGTCCTTGAACGCCAGCGTCGGCCCGTGGAACAGCTCCAGCAGCCACTGGTCATGGTCGAGCTGGACCAAAGGCGTGACGGCGGCGTGCGAGAAACGGCCATAGGCGGCGTCGCACAGCGCCTGAAGCTCCTCGGCGGTCAGGCTGTCGCCGACGAAGGGCGCCATGATCTTTGCGGCGGTCTGCGCATAGGACAGGCCCGCCAGCCCCTCAATCTCTTCGGGCGTCAGGGTCGGCCAGGCTTCGGGAACATAGAGCCCGCCATCGCTGGCGAGACCGGCCAGGGTCGCGCCCCGGAAATCGAGGACGGGGGCGGAGCCGCGGGTACTGTGATAGCGCATGATGCGGTGCGGCTTAACCGTGTGTGTCGGTCACCACAACCATTCGATTGCGCCGAACGACCGCCAAAGCATAGATAATTGCGGCGATGGCGGCGAACAGGAACCATTGCACGGCATAGGCCAGGTGGTTGTTGGGCACCGCGTCGATATCGGGGCTGGGGTTGGGCTCCAGTCCGGCGGCTGGGCTGTCCGCGACCAGCAGCATGGCTTGCGGCCGGTGGTCGAAGGCCGACTGGATCAGCGAGCGGCCGTCGGGGGCGTGGGCGACATAGCCCGTCACCCGGCCGCCGGGCCAGGCGATCGCCTTGCGCGGATCATGGGTGGTGCCCAGCTGTACCTGCAGCGCGCCGTGCTGCACCGAACAGGTCGCGATCAGCCGGAACCCCGCCGCCCCGGCCCCGGCGCGGCGTACCGTGACGGGCGGTCGGCACGCGGCGACGGTGCGGCGGAAGAGCAGGCTGTCGTCGGGGAACAACGGAAAGGCGATGGGCGGCCTGGCGAGGTTGGCGGCCAGCTGCGCCAGATAGGCCCGCTTCTGCGGCAACCGGTCGAGCAACTGCCACAGCCCCAGCGCGACCATCGCCGCGACCGCCAGCCCGACGACCAGCGTGGGCAGGACGGGCACCCGCTTCATGCGTCGTCGTCCGCGTCGGGGCTGGCGACCGCGCCCTCGCGCGCTTCGTTGCGATATTCGGCGGCCATCAGCGCGCCCTTGGCGACGCGCAGGGTATAGACGACGCCGATGGCGGTCAGCGGCAGCCAGATCAGCATGTGCAGCCAGAGCGGCGGATGCAGCGTCAGCTCGACCGCGATCGCCGCGATGGTGACGACCGTGCCCAGGATCAGCGTCAGGAAGGCGGCGGGCCCGTCGCCGACATTGAAGCGGGTGAAATCCAGCCCGCACGCCGCGCAGGTTTCGGCGAAGGTCGTCACCTCTTTCGAGAAAAGCGGCCCCGCAAACAAATGGGGCTGGCCGCAACGCGGACACAGCCCCCCGAATGCGGCCTGCGCGATGGTCGGCGGGGCAGGCTCAGCCACTATGGACCGGCGCGCCCCAGCCACCCCAGACATAGATGGTGACGAACAGGAACAGCCACACCACGTCGACGAAATGCCAGTACCAGGCCGCCGCCTCGAACCCGAAATGCTGGCGCGGGGTGAAGTCGCCGCGATAGGCGCGGATCAGGCAGACGATCAGGAAGATGGTGCCGACGATGACGTGGAAACCGTGGAACCCGGTCGCCATGAAGAAGGCCGCGCCATAGTTGATCCCCTTGAAGGGGAAGGGCGCGTGGACATATTCATAGGCCTGGATCGAACTGAAGATCAGGCCCAGCACGACCGTCAGCCACAGGCCCTTCAGCACGCCGTCCCGGTCGCCGACGCCCAGCACACCCCACAGGCCGCGCTTCTCGCCGCCGCGCTGGTTGTGGATCAGCGCGTGATGCGCCCAGGTGACGGTGGTGCCGCTGGTCAGCAGGATCAGCGTGTTGAGCAAGGGCAGCTTGAAGGCGTCGATCACCTCCAGCCCCTTGGGCGGCCAGGTCGCGGCGATGGCGGCGGCGCCCTCGGTCGCGCGCTCCACCTGTCCGTCGACGAAGCTCATCGCGGTCGGGAACAGCGCGAAGTCGAAAAAGGCCCAGAACCAGCCGACGAAGAACATCACCTCCGACGCGATGAACAGGATCATGCCGTATCGGAAATGCAGCTGGACGACGGGGGTGTGGTCGCCATGATGCGCCTCGCGCACGACATCGGCCCACCAGCTGCCCATGCAGAACAGCACCGCCGCCAGCCCCGCCAGGAACGCCCAGCCGCCGCCGGGCGCGCTGTGCATCCACATGATCGCGCCCGAGGCCATGAGCAGCGCCGACATCGAACTGGCCAGCGGCCAGGGGCTCGGCGGCAGGATATGATAGTCGTGGTTCTTCGCGCCAGCCATGATCCCGTCCCTATGTTTCTCTTTTGAGGGGGAGGCTAACCCGCTTTCTTCCCCGAATCCACCGGGTAAAATGTGTAGGACAGGGTGATGGTCTCGATGTCGCGCGCGTCCGGGTCGTTCAGGATCTTGGGGTCGATGAAGAAGATCACCGGCATCCGCGCCGTCTCGCCGGGTTGCAGCGTCTGCTGGGTGAAGCAGAAGCACTGGATCTTGGTGAAATAGCGCCCCGCCTGGTCGGGAGTGACGTTGAAGGTCGCGGTGCCGGTGACGGGCACCTTCGCATTGTTGGTCGCGGTGAAGAACACCATGTCGCGCGCGCCGATATCGACCGTCTCGTGCGGGTTTTCGGGCTTGAAGGTCCAGGCCAGCCGCGAGGAGACATTGGCGTCGAAATCGACGCGGATCTGGCGGTGGACGCTGCCCGGCGCGGCCGCCCCGCGCTGGGTCGTGCCCTGATAGCCCGTCACCTGGCAGAACATGCGGTAGAGCGGCACGCTGGCAAAGGCGAGGCCGGTCATGAACACCACGCCGAACAGCGCGAACGCGACCGTCCGGGCCTGGCGCGTCAGCCGCATCAGTGCATCCCCGACCGGATCTTCGACAGGGTGATGAAGAAGATCAGCACGACCAGGAAGCCGAGCAGCAGGGCCATCACCATGGCACGGGCGCGCTGCTTGGCGCGAATCCGATTCGAATCGTCAGGCGTCATGCCCAACGATCCACCACCAGCGCGCCGAAGAGAAGGAAAAGATAGAGGATCGAATATTTGAACAGCCGCTTTTCGGGCTTCATCGCATCGTCGGGCCGGGTGTGGCGAAAGGCGACCACCGCGGCATAGGCGGCGAAGATCGCCGTCCCGACGCTGGCGATCGCGCCATAGATCGCACCTGTCAGCCCCAGCGGCCAGGGGGCGACGGCGGCGATGGCCATCGGGATGGTGTAGAGCCCGATCTGGGCCCGCGTCACCCGCTCGCCCGCGACGACGGGCAGCATCGGCACGCCCGCATTGGCGTAATCGGTCTTCACGAACAGCGCGAGCGCCCAGAAATGCGGCGGCGTCCACAGGAAGACGAGGCTGAACAGCAGGAAGGGCAGCAATGCCACTTCGCCGGTCGCGGCGGCCCAGCCGATCAGCGGCGGAAACGCCCCCGCCGCGCCGCCGATGACGATATTCTGCGGCGTCCGCCGTTTCAGCCAGACGGTATAGACGAGGACGTAGAACAGAATCGAGACGGTCAGGATGCCGGCGGCGACGTAATTGACCGCCAGCCCCATCAGCAGGACCGAGAAACAGGCCAGCCCCACCCCGAAATGCAGCGCCGACTCGCGGGTCATCCGACCGGCGGGCAGGGGACGCTTGGCGGTGCGCTTCATCAGCGCATCCAGGTCCGCCTCATACCATTGGTTGAGCGCCCCCGCCGCCCCCGCGCCCAGCGCGATGCACAATATGGCGGTGAAGCCGATCACCGGATCGACCCCCACCGGCGCGGCCAGCATTCCGCACAGGCCGGTGAACACGACCAGCGTCATCACCCGCGGCTTGGTCAGGGCGAGGAAGTCGCGCCAGTCGGCGGGCACGAAAACGGAGGAGGGAATGCTGGACATGGGAGTCCCGCATATAGGGCTTGGCGGGGAGGGGGGCAATCGAAGCGTCTTGGTCGGGGCTGGGGGGTGTCCCATCAAGGTCAACCCCTGGACCATTCCCTCCCCCGCCTGCGGGAAGGGAGAAGAATATGAACTCGCCCGCCAAGAGCGCACCCCCTCCCGCAAGCGGGAGGGGGACAGGGGGAGGGCCGGAGGTCTCACCGAGACCATCGCTCGCGGCCTGCCCTCCCCCATCCCCTCCCGCCTGCGGGAGGGGCGTGCCCAGCATTGAGGGCGTAGCCTAAACCGGCCTCAGCCCTTCAGCGTCGCCATGTCGATGACGAAGCGATATTTCACATCGCTCTTCTGCATCCGGTCATAGGCGGTGTTGACCTCGTCCATCGCGATCATCTCGATATCGGCGGTCAGGCCGTGCTGGTGGCAGAAGTCCAGCATCTCCTGCGTCTCGGCGATGCCGCCGATCAGCGAGCCCGCCAGCGACCGGCGGCGGAAGACGAGGTTGCCGACCGAGGGCGACGGGTGCGGCGAGTCGGGCACGCCGACCAGCGTCATCGTCCCGTCGCGCTTGAGCAGCATCAGGAACGCGTCGAGATCGTGCGGCGCGGCCACGGTGTTCAGGATGAAGTCGAAGCTATTGGCGTGTTCCGCCATCTGCGCCTCGTCCTTCGACACGATCAGGTCCTTGGCGCCCAGCCGCCTGGCATCCTCGGCCTTGTTCGGCGAGGTCGAGAAGACATAGACCTCGGCCCCCATCGCCGCGGCGATCTTCACGCCCATATGGCCCAGGCCGCCCAGGCCGACGATGCCGACCTTCTGCCCCGGCCCGACCTTCCAGTGACGCAGCGGCGAATAGGTGGTGATCCCGGCGCAGAGCAGAGGCGCGACGGCGGCCAGATCGGCGTCGTCATGGTTGATCTTCAGGACGAAGCCTTCCTTGACCACGATATGGTCGGAATAGCCGCCAAAGGTATGGCCGCCCAGCACGGGGTCGGGGCCGTTATAGGTGCCGACGAAGCCGGTCGTCTCGCAATATTGCTCCTCGCCGTCATGGCAGGACGGGCAATGGCCGCAACTGTCGACCATGCAGCCGACGCCGACCAGATCGCCGACCCGGTACTTGGTCACGGCATCGCCGACGGCGGTCACGCGCCCGACGATCTCATGGCCCGGCACGCACGGATATTGGGTGCCCGCCCATTCGCCCCGCGCGGTGTGCAGGTCGGAGTGGCAGACCCCGCAATAGAGGATGTCGATCGCGACATCGTCGCCCTGCGGATCGCGACGCTCGAAGGAAAAGGGCGCGAGCGGGGTCTCGGCCGACTGGGCGGCATAGCCCTTGGCGGGAGTGGGCATGGAAGCTCCTCTGGAAATCTGTGACGCGACCGACGGATCGCGGTGCCCATATGGGGCGGGCGGAGTCGCGTGCCAGCCAAGAGAAGGGCAAGTTTTTCCGATCGGTGATGATCGGATAATCGCCGGAATGCAGGATGTTATATTGTCACTATACTATTTGCGGCCATGCTTTGGGTGGCGGGGATTGTCCGGGACCGGCCGGGAAAGGCGGTATCCCGGCCCCGATCCTATCCCATGAATCCCTGGTTCCAGGTCGAGGCGTCGTAATTGCCGATATTGGGAAGCACGGTGCGCAAGCCGCCCGAGTCGATCCCGAACCAACTGGCCAGCGTCGCGGCATATTGGTCGACCGATATGGTGGGCAGCAGGCGGCCCTGCCCGACATCGTCGCTGCTGTTGGTGCCGACGATCGGCGCCTTGCCATAGAAACGCTGGCCCCGCACCGCGCCGCCGACCACGAAATGCATGCCGCCCCAGCCATGGTCGGAGCCGTCGTCATTGGATTGCAGCGTCCGCCCGAAGTCGGAGGCGGTGAAGCTGGTCACCTGGTTGGCGACGCCCATCGCGGCGGTGGTGTCGTAAAAGGCCTTCATCGCCGCCGACACCTTGCCGAGCAGCCCCGGATGCTGCGCGACCAGATTGTCGTGCAGGTCGAACCCGCCCATCGAGACGAAGAAGACCTGCCGCTTCAGCGCCAGCGTCTGGCTGATCGCGATCATCCGCGCGACCATCTTCAGCTGGTCGGCCAGCGTGTTGCCGGAGGGGAAGAGCGGAAAATTGGCGGCGGGGGCCCCGGCCAGCGCGCTGCTCAACTGCGCCTGGATGTCGAGCGCGCGCTTGCTGATCCGGGCATGTTCGCTCGCCATGGCAAAGCCCGGCTCGGTGGTCATCAACCCGCGCAGCGTGTCGAGCGCCGATGACGAGCCATAGAGCGTCCGGCTGCCGCCGAGCAGCGCCACCGGCCCGCCCGTGCCCACCGCATATTGAATCGCGCTCCGCCCGGTCAGATAGACGGCGTTGCCGCTGGTGTTGATGCAGGTCAGCGCGGCGGCGCCGTTGCCGCTCTGGAACACGTCGCCGATCCGCCCGCCCCAGCCGCTCGTCGCGCCCTCGGGCGTCGAGGCCTGGAAGAAGCTCTGCTGGTCGTTGTGGCTGAACAGCTTGGGCGGCAGCCTGACGGTGCGGTTGGCATATTGCGTCTTGGTCGTCGGTTCGACCAGCGTGCCGACGTTCAGCGCCACCGCCATCTTGCCCGCCGCGAACAGCTGGCTCATCTCGGGCATCGATGGCGACAGCGCATAGGCGCGGCCCCCCGGCAGCGCGACGGCGGGATTGAGGACGCTGCCCGCCAGCGCGTCGCGCTGATAGGCGATATTGGCGCGCGCCGCGCGATAGGCCGCGAAGCTGGTCTCGTCATAGGGGACGAGCGTGTTGGCATAGTCGTTGCCGCCGTACAGGAACACGCAGACCAGCGCCTTATAGTCCGACGCGGTGGCCGCCGCCGCCTCGCCGATCGCGGCCAGGCTGGTGACGAAGGGGGTGGCCGTACCCGCCAGGCCGAGCAGCGCGCTGCGCTTCAGGAAGGCGCGTCGGGACTGATCGTGGATCATGCTCATCACCGCAGGGTCAGATAGTCGGGGGAGGCCATGGTCAGCAGGATCGCGATGCCGACCCGGTTGATCGCGCCGTTGGTCGCAGAGGCCGACACGCTGTCGACCGCGCCCCGGATCGCGGCCAGCGTCGTGGTGGAGAGCTGCCCGGCGGCGAGGACCAGGTTCACCTCGTCGACCAGCGCCTGCGCATCGGCCGCCTTGGTCAGGATCGCGCTATAGTCCGCCTTCACATCGCCGGTGCCGTTGGCGATCAGGCCGTACATATAATTCACATAGCCCATGACGCTTTGTTCGTTGGTGATCTGGAACTCGGGCGCGACCAGCCCGGCGCTGGCGATGCTGGTCCCCGCCGGGGTGTAGCCGGGCCGGTAGAAGTTGAAGACCGAGGGGCTGCGGCCCTTGCTCTGTCCCAGCCGGTTGGCGGGATTGGAGGTGTCGCCGATCGCCCAGCCATTGGACGGCGAGGTGACGCCGAAGGCGCGCGCCCAGCCGGTCAGCCGCAGCACCGGCTCGCGCAGCTTGCCCGCGGTGGTGGCGCTGGACAGGGTGCGGGCTTCGCTGTCGAGCAGGATGGCGCGGATCACCGCCTTCATGTCGCCGCGCACCCCCTGGCCATTGTCGGCGAACGCGGTCGCGACGCGGGTGACATAGGCGGGTGAGGGATTGCTGGTGACGAGCCGCTGGATCAGCTGCTTCGAGATGAAGGGCGCAACGTTGGGATGCGCAAAGATCGTGTCCAGCGCCGCCTTGATCCCCGCCATGCCGCCGCCCGACACGGTCGTGCCGAGAAAGCTGGACGCGCCGGTTTCGTTCAGCGCGGCGTTCATCACCAGCGGCTGGCGATAGCGCGCCGGGGTCGAGCTGTCGTTCGTCGCGGGCACCAGCCCGGTGAAGATGCGCGCCAGCCCCGACACATCGGCCTGGTTATAGGTCTCGACCGGCTGTCCGCCGTTCAGCCGGGGCGATCCGTCCATGTTGAGTTGGTAAAGGCCGAGCGTGAACAGCTGCATCAGCTCGCGCGCGTAATTCTCGTCGGGCTGCGCGCCGGTCGCGGCATTGGCCTTTCGGTTCGACAGATAGGTCAGATAGCTGCCCATCGCGAAGCTGGTCGTCACCGCGCCCAGCAGGTCGCGATAATTGCCGAAGGCGTTGTCGAGCAGGATGTCGACATAGGCCGCCATGCTGAAGGCGCGCCACGCATCGTTGATGCCGTCCACCCCGACGACGAGGATGTCGAGCAGCGCCATGCCCACACGCTGGCGCAGCTGGTCGGGCTCGACGATCATCTGGCGCCACAGAGTCGGGTCGAGCCCGGCGAGCGAGTTGCGGTTGGCCGCCGCGTCATAGCCGTTCGCGGTCAGCCAGTCCCAATGGCTGGTCGCCCGCGCCATCGCGAACTGATCGGTCAGCCAGCCGTCATAGCCACGCGACACGACCGCATCGATCCCGCTGCGGGTCGCGCCCATCGTCGCCTGCGCCAGGAACCGACTCGCCTCGGTGGTGGTGGGAGAGGGGGTGACGACGACGACCGGCGTGGTGGTCGAACCGCCCGCGCCGGTGCCGGAGGCCCCCGTGCTTCCGCCGCCCCCGCCGCCACAGGCCGCGAGCGCCAGCAGGGGCAGCATCGCCGCGCCGCTCGCGCCGTGTCGCCCGATCGGACCCGGCCCGCCTGCCCCATGATCGGACAGGAGGAAGTCCGCGTCCCTTTCTCCGGTCGCCTCCGCCGGTCGGATGCTGACCGTAGGTTCGTCCCGCTGCATCGCCGCGCTATCCCGCCAACCCGCCGCCCGTCGCGGCAGGACGATATGTGCCGCATCTGTGGATAACAATCGGTGAAAGGTTCCGCCGTTCGTCGCAGCCCAGGGTCGGCTGGCGGCATCACGGGGTCCATATCGGCATGCCGGACATGCAAAAGACCCCGGAGGCGATGCTCCGGGGTCTTGCAAGGGCGGCGTGGAGCCGGGCGGTCAGTCGATGCGCGGCAGTGTTTCGAACTGGTGATAGGGCGGCGGGCTGGACAGCGTCCATTCCAGCGTCGTCGCGCCCTCACCCCATGGATTGTCGCCCGCCGGCTTGCCCGCGATCAGCGACCAGATCAGGTTGATGAAGAAGATCGCCATGCCCGCCGCCATGATCTCATAGCCGTGCGTCGCGACCTTGTTCCACAGCGCGAAGGCATCCGGATAGTCGGGATAGCGGCGCGGCATGCCCTGGAGCCCCAGGAAGTGCATCGGGAAGAACAACAGGTTCACGCCCGCGAAGAAGACCCAGAAATGCAGCTGGCCGAGCAGCTCGCTATACATCTTCCCCGACATCTTCGGGAACCAGTAATAGAATCCGGCGAACAGCGCGAAGACCGCGCCCAGCGACAGGACATAGTGGAAGTGCGCCACGACATAATAGGTGTCGTGCATGTAATCGTCGATGCCGCCATTCGCCAGCACGACGCCGGTCACGCCGCCGACCGTGAACATGAAGATGAAGCCGATCGCCCAGACCATCGGCGTCTTGAAGGTCAGCGAACCGCCCCACATGGTCGCGATCCACGAGAAGATCTTGATGCCGGTCGGCACCGCGATGATCATCGTCGCGGCGGTGAAATACATTTTGGTGTTCACGCTCAGGCCGGTGGCGAACATATGGTGCGCCCAAACAACGAAGCCGACCACGCCGATCGCGACCATGGCATAGGCCATGCCGAGATAGCCGAAGACCGGCTTGCGGCTGAAGGTCGCGATGATCTGGCTGACGATGCCGAAGCCCGGCAGGATCATGATGTACACTTCGGGATGGCCGAAGAACCAGAAGAGATGCTGGTACAGGATCGGGTCGCCGCCCCCGGCGGGATCGAAGAAGGTCGTCCCGAAATTGCGGTCGGTCAGCAACATGGTGATCGCGGCGGCCAGCACCGGCAGCGACAGCAGCAGCAGGAAGGCCGTCACCAGCACCGACCAGACGAACAGCGGCATCTTGTGCAGCGTCATGCCCGGCGCGCGCATGTTGAAGATGGTGGTGATGAAGTTGATCGCCCCCAGGATCGACGAGGCGCCCGCCAGATGGAGCGACAGGATCGCCATGTCGACCGACGGCCCCGGCTCGCCGAAGGTCGATAGCGGGGCGTATGCGGTCCAGCCCACGCCCGCGCCCGACCCGAAAAAGGGCGAGGCGAGCAGCAGCGTGAAGGCCGGGATCAGCAGCCAGAAGGACACGTTGTTCATGCGCGGGAACGCCATGTCGGGCGCGCCGATCATGATCGGCACGAACCAGTTGCCGAACCCGCCGATCATCGCGGGCATGACCATGAAGAACACCATGATCAGGCCATGCGCCGTGATCAGCACGTTCCACAGGTGCAGCGACTGGTCGAGGCTCTGCGCGCCGCCGTGCAGCATCCCCGCCCAGATGCCCAGATACTGGATACCCGGCTCGCGCAGTTCGGCACGCATCAGGCCCGAGATCGCGCCGCCGATGATTCCTGCCACGATCGCGAAGATCAGATAGAGGGTGCCGATATCCTTGTGGTTGGTCGACAGGAACCAGCGCGCGAAGAAGCCGGGCTTGTGATCGGCGTCATGGTGCGCGTGGTGATGGTCGTCATGACCGACGAAAGCCGATCCGGGGTGAAGTGCGGTGTCGGTCATGGCTTATTGTCCAGCGTTGCCGGGGCCCGCCGGATTGCCGGTGGCGCCTTGCGCGGAAGAGGGGGACTGGGCGGGCGTGGAGGCGTTTTCGGCCGGACCCGTCACCGCGTCGGCGGCATTGGCCTGCGCCGCTTCGGCGGCCGAACCCTCGGCCCCGGGCTGTGGAATGACCGAGGAGGAGGGAGCGGCCGAACCCGGCATCTTGCCGCCCTTGGCCGCGACCCAGGCCGCGAACTGCTCACGCGGCACCGCCTGCACCGCGATCGGCATGAAGGCATGGCGCGCGCCGCACAGTTCCGAACATTGCCCGAAATACAGGCCCGGCTTCTCGATGGTGAAGCTCGTCTCGTTCAACCGGCCGGGCACCGCGTCCAGCTTCATCCAGAAGGCCGGGATCGCCCAGCTATGGATGACGTCGTTGGAGGTGGTGATGAGGCGGATCGGCACGCCCACGGGCAGGACGATGCGATTGTCCACCGCCAGCAGGCGCGGGCCGTCGGCATCGGTGCGCGCCCGCTCACCCGGCGCCACCTGATCCTTTTCCTTCAGCATGTTGGCGGTGATCTCGATCCCGCCATGATCCGGATATTGATAGGTCCAATACCATTGGTTGCCGATCGCCTTCAGCGTGACCGCACCGGCGGGCGCGGGCTTGAACTGCGCCTGGAGCAGCCCGATCGAGGGGATGGCGATCAGGACCAGGACGACGACCGGGCCCAGCGTCCACAGCACCTCGACCAGCGTGTTGTGGCTGGTCTTGGACGGCACCGGATTGGCGGCCCGGCGATAGCGGAAGACGACCCAGGCGAGCAGCAGCAGGACGAGCACGCAGATCGCGGTGATGACCGGCACCAGCACGCCATTGTGCATCCAGTGCGCGAACTCGCCGTTCTTGGTCACCTGCGGTTGGAGCCCGATGCGGCCGTCGATCGGCAGGCCGACCTGCGGGTCGATGGTGGTCGCGGGTGCGCCGTCCTGCGCCAGCAGCGGGCTGGTCGGGGCGGCGGTGGCGGGAGCGGCGGCGCTGGTCGGCGCGGTGTTGGCGACACCCGCACCCTCGGCCGCAGCCTGGGGGACGGGCCGGGTGGGCGCGGCCGGAGTCGCAAGGGCGGTTCCCGACAGCGCGGCGCATCCCATCCCGGCGGCGATCGCGATCGCCTTCATCCGTCTGGGCATCCTCATCCTCCGGGGTCCGGACATGCGCTTGGCCTCGCTCATCCCGCTCTCGTCTCCCATCTCCCTCGCCCGCCCATCGTGGTCCGACGGGTCGCGGGCGGGGCGTCATGTCGTTCTTGTTAGATGGACTATAGCACGGGACCGCGCCCCCTCAACCCATAGCTGTCGCGACCATGATTGCGCCCGCGCAGGCGCGATCCTATGAGGCCGGGTCATCTGATAACGACCTGCCGGAGTTGCCCCGCATGACCGATGACGACGTCCTTGCCGAGTTCCGCGCCGCCGAGGCGCTCCTCGAGGGGCATTTCATCCTGTCCTCGGGCCTGCGCAGCCCCCGCTATCTGCAATGCGCGCGCGTCCTGATGGACCCGGCGCGCGCGGCGCGGCTGTGCGAGGCGGTGGCGGCCAAGATCCCGGCCGAGATCAGGGCGCAGATCAGCGCGGTCGTCGCCCCGGCGATGGGCGGCGTGATCGTCGGCCATGAAATGGCGCGCGCGCTGGGCGTGCCGGGCATGTTTCTGGAGCGGCCCGAGGGAACCTTCCACCTGCGTCGCGGCTTCCGGCTTGATGCAGGTCAAAAGGTGCTGATGATGGAGGACGTGGTCACCACCGGGCTGTCGAGCCGGGAGGCGATCGCCGCCATCGCGCGCGAAGGGGGGCAGACGATCGCGGCGGCCTCGCTGGTCGATCGGTCCAACGGCGCGGCCGATCTGGGCGTGCCCTTCTTCCCGCTGATCCGGCTCGACGTGCCCAGCTACAGCCCCGACGATCTGCCACCCGAACTGGCCGCGATCCCCGCGATCAAGCCGGGGAGCCGCGCGGCGGCATGAGCGGGCATCTGCGGCTGGGGGTCAATATCGACCATGTCGCGACCGTGCGCAACGCGCGCGGGGCGGGCTATCCCGATCCGGTCAAGGCGGCGCTGCTTGCGGCCGAGGCGGGGGCGGACGGAATCACCGCGCATCTGCGCGAGGACCGGCGGCATATCACCGATGACGACATCGCGCGGCTGTCGGCCGAACTGACCGTGCCGCTCAACCTGGAGATGGCGGCGACGGAGGAGATGCTGGCCATCGCGCTGAAGCATCGCCCGCACGCCGCCTGCATCGTCCCCGAAAAGCGCGAGGAGCGCACGACCGAGGGCGGGCTGGACGCCGCCGGGCAGCGCGAATGGCTGGCCCCGATGGTGGCGCAGCTGGGCGAGGCGGGCATCCGCGTCTCGCTGTTCATCGAACCCGATCCCCGCCAGATCGAGGCGGCGCTGGCCCTGCGCGTGCCGGTGGTCGAGCTGCACACCGGTCGCTATGCCGAGCTGGACGGCGAGGACCGCACCGCGGAACTCCGCCGCCTGTCGGACGCCGCCGCGCTGGCCGCCAAGAACGGGATCGAGGTCCATGCCGGTCACGGCCTGACCTATGACAATGTCGCCCCCATCGCGGCGATCCCGCAGGTGCGCGAGCTGAACATCGGCCATTTCCTGATCGCCGATGCGGTGTTCGTCGGCCTGCCCGAAGTGGTCCGCAAGATGCGCGCCGCGATGGACGTGGCGCGGTGATCACCTTTTCCCATTCCTCTCCTGCCAAGGGAGGAGGACCATGCGAAGCATGGAGGGGTGTCCCCACTGGCGAGAGAGGCATGACCTCGCAGACCGTGACACCCCTCCGTCAGGGCTGCGCCCTGCCACCTCCCCTTGCAGGGGAGGAATGGGCGTGATCATCGGCCTGGGTTCGGACCTCTGCAATATCGAGCGCATCCAGGCCGCGCTCGACCGGCATGGCGGCCGGTTCGAGGCGCGTTGCTTTACGGATGTGGAGCAGGCCAAGGCGGCGAAACGCCCCTTCACCCGCGCCGGAACCTACGCCAAGCGCTTCGCCGCCAAGGAGGCCTTTTCCAAGGCGGTGGGCACCGGTTTCGCGCAGGGCGTGTTCATGCGCGACATCGGCGTCGTCAACCGGCCCGGCGGCGCGCCGACGCTGGTGCTGACCGGCGGCGCGCGCGAACGACTTGACGCGATGACCCCGCCGGGCCACGTCGCGCATATTCACTTGACCATGACCGACGATCACCCCTGGGCGCAGGCCTTTGTGGTGATCGAGGCAAGACCGGAAGTTTCCGCATGAAGGACGCGGTGTTGGATACCAACCAGGGCTCGCCCACGGACCAGCCGGGGCCGCAGCCGTCGGATTCCGCGCCCCGACCCAGGAAGCGCACCGACTGGTGGTCCGAGGTCAAGGGGCTGTTCTGGCTGCTGCTGATCGTGCTGGGCTTCCACAGCTTCATCGCCAAGCCCTTCTACATCCCGTCCGAATCGATGCTGCCGGGCCTGCGCGTCGGCGACCGGCTGGTCGTCAGCAAATTCGCCTATGGCTGGTCCTTCGTCTCGCCGACCATCCCCAATCCGGTGGCGATCTTCAAATCGGTCGTGCTGCACCAGCCGACCGACAGCTGGAGCTTCCAGCTGCCCTTCATCCATGGCCGTCTCTTCGGCTCGCTGCCGACGCGCGGCGATGTGGTGATCGTGACCCCGCCGGGGACGCATAACGACTATATCAAGCGGGTCATCGGCCTGCCCGGCGACCGGCTGGAGGTGCGCGACGGCACCGTCATCCTGAACGGCCAGCCGGTGAAGCGCGGGCCGCTCCATTATGTCGACATCCCGGTCGACACCAACAGCCCGTGCAACGCGTCCGACTATGGCGACGGAGCCAAGGTGCGGCTTGCGAGCGGCCAATGGGTCTGCCACCTGCCGATCGTGACCGAGACGCTGCCCAACAACCGCCGCTACGACACGGTCGAGCTGGGCTGGAGCCCGGGCGACAATTATGGTCCGATCACCATTCCGGCCAATCATGTCTTCCTGATGGGCGACAATCGCGACCGTTCGGCGGACAGCCGCTTCTCGCTGGCCGAGCTGGGGCTGGGCGGCGCGGTGCCCTATGAGAATATCGGCGGCCGCGCCGAGTTCGTGACGTTCAGCCTGGACGGCGATGCGACGCTGAACCCGCTGACCTGGTGGGGATCGCTGCGCTCGGGCCGGGCGGGCACCTCGCTGCATCCGGCCAAGGCGGACTGAGCGCCATGACCGACCCGGCCCCGCTGACCGACGCCCCCGCACCGATCGAGTTTCGCGAGGGCTTCGTCCGGCGGGAGCTGACGCGCGCGGCGATCTGGCTGGGGCTGATCGCGGCCATGGCGATCGCGGTGCTGCTGGTTCAGCCGCTGCTGGTGATCTTTGCCGGGCTGGTCTTCGCCACGCTGCTCGATGGCGGCGTGCGGCTGCTCGGGCGGGTGTTGCCGATCGGGCGCGGCTGGCGGCTGCTGATCGTCGTGCTGGCGGTGACGGCGTTCCTGTTCGGCACCTTCTTCCTGACGGGCGTCGAGATGACGCAGCAGGTGACGCAGCTTCGCTCGACGCTGGAGACCCAGGTCGGGCGGTTGACCGGATGGCTGGCGTCGCAGGGGCTGATGCCCGGCACCTCGGACATCAACGGGCTGGTGAAACAGTCGCTGGGATCGATTGGGCGGCTGACCTCATGGGTGGGTACGGCGGTCGGGGCGATCACCTCGGCGTTCATGATCCTCATCATCGGGCTGTTCCTGGCGATGGACCCGGAGGGCTATGCGCGCGGCCTGCAATGGATGGTCCCGCGCGCCGCGCGCCCCGAGTTCGCGATCACCCAGGCGCGCGTCATGGGCACGCTGCGCAAGCTGCTCGCCGGGCGGCTGCTCGGCATGGCGGTGGAAGGGGTGCTGACCGGCATCGCGCTGATGATCGGGGGCGTGCCGATGGCGCTGCTGCTCGGCATCATCGCGGGCATCCTGGCCTTCATCCCTAATATCGGGGCGATCATCACCGGCACGCTGATGATCGCGGTCGGCTTTTCGGCGGGGACCGATGCCGGTTTCTGGGCGATCGGCACCTATCTGGTCGTGCAGACCTTCGACGGATATGTCGTGGTGCCGATGGTCGCCAAGCGGACGGTCGACCTGCCCCCCGCGCTGACCCTGTCGACCCAGATCATGGCGAGCGCGCTGTTCGGCATCCTCGGGCTGGCGCTGGCCGACCCGATGACCGCGATGGCCAAGTCCGCGCTACAGCGCCGGTCGGAGCGCGAGGCGGCGCGCGACGGCGACAGCGCGCGCGCCGAAGCGGACATTGCCTGACGCCAGCGCCTGACGGTTGTGCCGGGCGGTGACGATCGAATCGAACAGCGCCAGATAGCGGTCGGGCGAATCCTGCCCCGGCTGCGGCACGGGATCGGGGCGCGGCGCGACCGGGTCCAGCCAGTGGCGTAGCGCCGCGACCAGCCCCGCCAGATCCTCGCGCGCGACGACGGTGCCCAGCGCAGGGTCGCGGACGATCTCGCGCACCGCCGGGCTCGAATCGGTCGCGACGACCGGCGTCCCGACCGCCAGCGCCTCGCGCAGCACGCCGGGCACGCCTTCATAATCCGACGCCAACGCCACCACCTGCGCCGCCGCCATCGCGGCGGGGGCGTCGGCGCTGTGTCCCGGCAACGTCACGCGGCCGGTGAGGCCCAGCGCGGCGATCTGCGCCGTCAGCGCAGGCCGCAGGCTGCCTTCGCCCAGGATGGTCAGCCCGATGTCGGGCGGCAGATGCGTCATCGCGGTGATCAGCCGGTCCCAGCGCTTCTGCGGCTCGAGTCGTCCGACGCCCAGGATCCGGCGGCCGGGCGGACGCGGCCGGTCGAGCGACAGGTCGGGCAGCGCGGCGGGCGGGTTGGGGATGACCGCGACCGACAGCCCGGTGGCATCCTGCGCCGCGCGGGCGGTGGCGGGCGTCATGGCGACCAAGGCGTCGAGGAACAGCCGGTGCCGCGCCAGCCATTGCCGCTGGCCCCAGGCGAGGACGGGATGATGGTCGCCGCGATCCACCGCGTTCGACATCTTGGCGACGATCGGCGGGCAGGCCCCGGCCAGCCGCAACCGGCTCCATGCCGCCATGCTGGTATAATGGTTGCCCGGGCAGAAGATGATGTCGGGCCGCATCCGCCCGATCATCGCGGGCAGGGTGGTGCACAGCCCGGCATAGCTCTGATGCCCCAGCGTCACCGTCTCGACCCCCATCGGCACGCCCGCCTGGAACTGGCCGCTTTCCTCGCCCAGCACCAGCGTCACCCGGCGGCCGCGGTCCAGCCAACCCTGGAACATCCGGCCCAGCGCCGCTTCCACGCCGCCGCGCATCGCCAGCGCGTAAGTCAGGATATGATCGGCTGGCATGGGCTCCCACGGGGACGATGGCGACAATGGGATGCGGCGATAATCGGCGCTTGTCGCTCAATTATGTCAGGATCAGCCCTATGGTGGACACAATCACCGGACAGAGATGAATTCTTATTCAGGTGCGAGAAAGCAGTGTTGAGGTTAGCGGGCGCCGCCGGCGCGCCGCCGCCGAGGAATCTCCCTAACGTGCAGAATGAACGAGATGATCCCATGACCCCGCAACAGGCGATCCCGTCTGCGACGAGCGGACCGGTGGCGCGCGACATGGCCGCGCTGGAGCCGCTGAAGACCGTGAAGAGCCGCTGGCCCGCCATCATCGGCGGGGCGCTGACGCTCGCCATGATCGTGGGGCTGGGGCATGAGCTGCTGGGGCGCGGACTGGTCGGGCTGAGCCATTCGGTGCCGGCCAATCCGATGTTCTATGTCGTCTTTTTCGGCCTCTACATGGCGCTGCCGATCGGCGACTACATCATCTTCCGGCGGCTGTGGGGCATTCCGATCAGCGGCATGGCCGCGCTGATCCGCAAGCGGATCGCCAACGAGGTCGCGTTCAGCTATTCGGGCGAGGCCTATTTCTATGCCTGGGCGCGCGCCCATGCGAAGATGGTCGCGGCGCCCTTCGGCGCGGTCAAGGATGTCGGCATCCTGTCGGCGATCGCGGGCAATGCGATCACCCTGTTGATGATCGGGCTGGCGCTGCCGGTCGGGCGCGAATTGCTGACCGCCGACCAGTTGCGGCTGGTCTGGGGATCGATCGCGATCGTCATGGCGACCTCCTTGCCCTTCCTGATCTTCTCGCGCCGGGTCTTCTCGCTCGATCGCAGGACGCTCTGGTGGGTCTTCATGGTCCATTGCGTCCGCCTGATCGCCAATTCGCTGCTGGTGGCGCTCGCCTGGCATTACGGGATGCCCAGCGTGTCGCTCGGCATGTGGCTGTTCCTGTCGGCGGCGCGGCTGCTCGTCTCGCGCCTGCCGCTGGTGCCCAACAAGGACCTTCTTTTCGCCAATTTCGCGATCCTGTTGATCGGGCAGGATCAGGAATTGAGCGAACTGATCGCGTTCACCGCGGCGCTAACTTTGTTGGTCCATGTCGTGCTGATCGCCGGGTTCGGTTTGACGGCGTTGGTTCGGAAGGTGCGCGCATGATTCGCGTGATGAAGATGATGGCGGTGACGGTGGTCGTGCTGGCGGCGATGCCGCAGGCGGCGGGCGCGCAGGTGCTGGGCAGCGATGCGGCGGCCTGCACCGGCGGCGGCGGCCCGGCGATCCTGGCCCGGATCGAGGGGCTGAAGGACCGCAAGGGCAATCTGAAGCTCGAACTCTATCCGGCGAACGAGGAGGATTTCCTGGCGGACGACGGCGTGCTGGTCCGCGCGGGCAAGACGTTCCGCCGCGTCCAGGTGCCGACGCCGACGGGCGGCGGGCCGATCGCGATGTGCATCCGGGTGCCGCGCCCGGGCCGCTATGCGCTGTTGTTCACGCATGACCGCGATGGCAAGAACAAGTTCAACTTCTGGAGCGACGGCGCGGGCTTCCCGGCCAACACCAAGCTGGGCCGCCGCAAGCCGCCGCTCGAATCGGCGCTGATCGACGTGCCGTCGGGGGTGGCGACGGTGACCATTCGCGCCCAATATCTGCGGGGCCTGAGCGGCTTCGGCCCGGTCGAATAAGGGGAAGACGATGCGTATCGTCGACGTCAACGAATTCTACTCGCCCACCGGCGGGGGGGTGCGGACCTATATCGACCGCAAGATGTCGATCCTGGCCGAGATGGGCCATGAACTGATCGTCCTGGCCCCCGGCACCGAGGACATGGTCGAGGAGCGTCCCGGCGGCGGCAAGATCATCTATATCAAGGCGCCGCGCCTGATCCTGGACACCAATTACGGCATGTTCTGGGACGGCGCGCCGGTGTGCCGCCTGCTCGACGAGCTGGACCCCGACATCGTCGAGGTGTCGTCGCCCGCCAAGCCCGCCTGGTTCGTCGCCAACTGGCAGGGGCGCGCGAAGAAGGTCTTCTTCATGCACAACGACAATGTCGGCACCTATCCGGTCCGCTGGCTGGACGGCATCGTCGCGCAGGAGCGGGTGGAGGACTGGTTCAGCTGGTACAGCCGCTACATGAACCGCTTCCTCGACCATTACGACCTGGTGCTGTCCAACGGCCCGGCGCTGGTCAAGCGACTCGGCAAGCGCGGCGTGCGGGTGGACGAGGGGATCCCGCTGGGCATCGAGCGGCATTTCTTCTCGCCCGACCACCGCGACGAACGGCTGCGTGCGGCGCTGCTGGCGCAGTGCGCGCTGCCCGAGGATGCGCATCTGCTGCTGGGGCTGGGGCGGCATCACCCCGAAAAGCGCTGGACAATGGTGATCGACGCGGTCGAGCGGGTGGCCTCCAGCCGTCCGGTCGGGCTGGTCCTGATCGGCGGCGGCGTCGCCAGCCGCGCGCTGGAGAAGCGGATCGCGGGCAGCCCGCATATCCGCCTGTTCCGCCCGGTCTATGACCGCCCGCGCCTGGCGCGGATCATGGCCAGCTGCGACGCGCTGGTCCATGGGTGCGAGACCGAGACGTTCGGCCTGGTGGCGTCGGAGGCGCTGGCTTCGGGCCTGCCGCTGGTGGTGCCCGATTATGGCGGGTGCGCCGAGGTCGCCAATCCGCTGTTCGCCGAGACCTTCCGCGCCCGCGACGGCGCGGCCTGCGCCGAGGCGATCGAGCGGCTCCTGTCGCGCGACCAGCGCGTCCTGCGCAACGCCGCGCGCGTCGCGGCGGGCAAGGTGTTCAGCGACCGCGACCATGCCGAGGCGCTGATCGCGCGCTACCAGCGGCTGCTCGACGGGGAAATGGGCGAGCGGGCAGCGGCCTGAGGCTCGCTTTCCCACCCCCGTTCAGCCTGAGCGTAGTCGAAGGCCACGGGAATCCCTATGTGCAAGCGCCGGGCGTGCGCTTCGACTTCGCTCAGCGTGAACGGAGGTTGGGGGCTGGTGGCGTCAGGCCGCCAGCAAATCCGCATAGCGCGACGGTGTATGGGTCTTCGCCAGCCGCGAATAGGTCTTGTCGATACTGTCGAGCAGCGCGGGCACGCCATTGTCGCCGGGATGGACCGCAACTCGTGCGACGGGCGTCGGGCGCAGGCCGTGGCGCAGTACGGCGGCGGCGGCGAGTGAACTCAGTTGCCGCCCGCGCGAGCGACTCGCCCAGGTGACGACCGGCCCACGCGCGACGATCCGGCCATCAGCGGGCGTCCAGACGCGGAAATGATCCTCCGCCAGACCGAAGCCCGCATCGCCCAGCGCCGCCCGCGCCTCATCCGAATAGAGCCAGGCGGGCGCGATGAAGCCGGTCGCGCGGCGGCCGATAATGTCCTCGATCAGCGCGGTGCCGCGCTTCATCCGGCGCAGCGCCTCGGCGTGGGGCAAGCCGACGAACTCGCCTTCGCCCGCGGTCATGTGCTTGGCCTTCAGCGCGGTCTTCTGATCGGTGTGGACCATGTCGTCCTTGTGCGACCAGCCATGGACGAACATCTCGATCCCCATGTCCGCCCAGTCGCGCAGGCGCGTGGCAAAGGGGGTGCCAGGCGCGATCGGCGCGCTGTTCCAATGGTCGGGGATGACCAGCATGGCCAGGCGCGGCCCGCCGAGATGGCCCGACAGCCGGTTGAACAGCGCATCGACCGCCCCCTCGAACCGGGGGGACACGTCATGGATCGAGGCGAGAAGGCGTTTCATCGCGTGGATTTATAGACGCTGATCATCTCATTGCCCATCGGCAGTTTCGCCGCCAGCCGGTATCCGTCCGCCATCGCCGCCATGATGCGGGCATGGGCGGCGGGACGCTCGCCATTATAGGGCGGGCGCATCACGACCACGGCGGGGTGCCGGGCGAGGATCCGGGTGATCTCGGCATCCTGGTCGACGCCGGTCGCGCCCGCTTCGCGCGCCCGGCTGAGATGCGCGGGCACGATATAGCGCGACAGGGTACAGCGCTCGGTCGCGACATAGAGCATGGTGCTGCCCGAATAGACATAGAGGCATCCCGGCCCCTTGCCGACCGCCTGGGACAGTGCGGCGAACTCGGCTAGGCCGCCCCGCTCGTGGCGCAGCGCGACCAGCACGATCTGCCCGGCCAGCGCGGCGGTGAGCAGCAGCGCGGGCGTGTAGCGCCGCCGCCAGTCCTCGCGCCCCAGCATCGCGGCGGCGGCGGTGCAGGCGGGCAGCAGGATGGGCAGGCCATAATGGTCGAACCAGGGCCGGAACAGCAGCACGCCGACGATCGCGGCCGCCAGCCAGACCGCCAGGAAGCCATGCTCCCGATTATGCGTCGCGCGCTTGAGGCCCAGCACCGCCAGCGTCACGACCGGCGACAGGATCAGGACCATCTGTGCCAGATTGCCCGCCAGCTCGGGCAGGGGATCGGGGTTGCGGTGGAAGATCGACAGGAAATTGGCGTAGAGGAACGCGTCCCACTGGCCGATCGCGGCATAGACGCCCGCCGCCAGCGCGGTCGGGACCAGCGACACCAGGGCCAGCGCCGCGCCGTACAGGACCAGCGCGACCGGGCTCCGGCTCCGCCGCCACTCGCCGCCCAGCAGCCAGAGGCCGAAGACCATCCCCTCGAACAGCGCCGAATATTTGATCTGGAGGACCAATCCGACCAGCGCCATCGCGGCCAGCCCCAGGCTGCGCACCCCCCGCCGATCCGATTCCAGGATCGCCCAGGCCGCGCCCATCATCAGCAGATTGTAGAAGACCGGCGCCTGCCCGCCCTGTCCGCCGAGCAGGCCGAGCCACAGGATATAGGCGATGCCCGCCGCCGTCGCGCCCGCGCCCCAGCCGAGTCGCTCCGCCATCCGCGCGACCAGCCATCCGGTCGCGACCACGCTGGCCAGCGCCATCGCCTGATAGGCCCAGATGCCCGCCGGAAACCCGAATGCGGCGGGCACGGCATAGAGCAGGAACAGCCCGATCGGCTTGCGGTCCCACACATCGACGAAGGGCCAAGCGCCCTGCCACATGGAATGGCCGGTGAAGAAGTAGAACTCCTCGTCCACATGGACCACCGGATTGCCGAAGGTGGCCACGCGGGCGAGGATCGCCACGGCGAGGAGGATGAGGAGGCGGTGCTTGGCCGAGGTCATAGAGCGGTTGAAAGATGACATGGGGGTATCCCGAGCAAGCCCCTCCCCTTCAGGGGAGGGGTTGGGGTGGGGCGTCGCCACTGGCCTTGCGTTTGCGGAAGCGGGGGGGGGGGGGGGGGCGGCGCCCCCGCGGCCGCGGGGGCGGGGGGGGCGGGGGGGGGGCGGCGGCCGGGAGCCGGCC